>JBQCEA010000032.1:0-3647 GCA_051960695.1 Mucilaginibacter sp.
ATTACTGTCTTTGAAAGTTTTAATATCAAGGTTATAGATCAGAATATTTTTGTACCAGGTATTTACAGCAGTTTGCGGCGGCTCATTTTGCTGACATGAGAAAGCGGCCATAATCAACAAGATCCAAGCCGCTTTGATCAACCAACATGAATGTAGTTTTGACCGCATAACGAACAAACTGATTTAAGCAGCTAAAGTTTTTATGGGCCGGTCTGTATATTCATTTTAGTAGCTATTGCCTGTATTGACGATAAGTGACGTTTTAGCACCGGAAGCGTCTGTTGTGCAAATGCCCTGATTTCCGGATCTTTGACATTATTAACCGCATTTTGGAAAAGCGTTATTGTTTTTTGATGATCTTTAACCATCATGGCAACATATTTTTCATCAAAATTGTGGCCTGACGTACCTTTCAACATTTCATCCGGAGCTGTTTCATCAGGCGAAGGCGGGGAAACATTATATCCCTTTGAGCGTACCAGCTTCATCAACTGATTATTAGCTTTAGTATGATCTGTCACCATCATATTCCCAAATGAACGAACATCACTGTTGCCAGACTTTTGTTCGGCCAGTTTGCCTGCCTTCACTTCCTTCATTCCTCCAACAGATGCTTTTTTGATAAAATTTATAGCAGCCGTATCGGTCATTCCCGTTTGCGCATTCGCTGTTAGACCCAAAATGCCCAATACTGCAATGACGATTAATATTCTTTTCATAGTCAATTTAATTAATATTCACACATTGATTTTCTCCCGCCGGTTCAGCTTGATTAAGAACTTATTAAACTAACAATGGCTTAAAAGACAGGTTTGCCAGATAAATACGGCTTTTGAAGCGGAAACTACCTGTTTTGTTGAATACAAAACGCAGACTTGGGTTTCCATTAACATATTCAGTTTTAAATTATTTATAAATTCTGCTAAAAACAGCGCAACTTAGGCACAAGCAGCTTCAACGATATGTATGGCTCGGGATTTGTGCAAATATCAGATAATAAAACATTTACCATGGAAACACAATTCAAAGTAGGGGATCATGTAAGCTGGAACTCTGAGGCAGGAAGGGTTTCAGGCATCATCATTAAAGTTCATACAAATAACTTTGATTACAAGGGTTATACCCATCATGCAACAAAAGCAGATCCGCAATACGAAATCAAAAGTGATAAATCTGATCATATTGCTGCTCACAAAGGATCGGCCCTTACAAAAATTTAAAACGACGACCTGTAGCCTTATCCACCGGCCCTTTATCGGTAATTTGAACCCGGCAACCAGGTTCAAATTAATCCTAACACCAACTTATTATTGCCAGCCCCCGCCAAGGGCTTTGTAAAGGTCAACAATTGCCTGCAGTTGCTGTAAGCGATCATTCACTCCATCAAGCTGGGCTGACAAAAGTGACTGTTCAGAAGTTAATACATCCGTATAATTTGTTGCCGAACTATAACGAAGCAATTCCTTCGTGAAATCGACCGCTTTTTGAAGTGATGTGATCTGATCACGGCGCGTACCCTGCTTATCAAGAGCTGTTTGATAGCTGTACAGGCTATTTGAAACTTCAGCACCTGCATTAAGAAGGGCTTTCTGGTATGCATAAAAAGCCTCACGCTGCTGTGCCTGCGCCACACGGAGCCGGGTCTTATTCTGACGTTTATTGAAAATAGGTTCAGTAAGCCCGCCAACAATGTTGTAAAACATAGAATTAGCGAAAAAATCTTTAATGGTTAGATTGGAAAAACCACCTTGTGCCGTTATGGTCAACTGCGGATAAAAATAGGTTTTCGCAACATTCACATTCTCAAAAGCAGCACGGAAGGCAAACTCTGCCTCCTGAACGTCTGGCCTGTTTTTCATCAATTCAGACGGCACACCAACTGAAAGGTTTTGATAAGGTACCTGCTCTGCAAGAGTGGCACGTTTGATCTCACCTGGTACACGGCCTAAAAGAAGGCTTAAAGCGTTTTCAGTTTGCCTGATATTGCGTTTTATATCAGGTATAAGCAATTCAGCAGAGGCGCGGTTTGCCTCACTTTGCACAACTGCAGCACCGTTGGCAAGCCCGCTTTCCTTCAAAGCTTTCATTGTCGACACATCTTCCTGCCTGTTTTTTAACGTTTGCTCAGTTATTCTTAATTGTTCGTCATAAGCAAGCAACTGATAGTAGTTATCTGCGATATCGGCGATAAGTTGCGTTAAAATAACCCTTCTTGCGGCATCACTTTGCAGGAAGGCAGCCAAATAGCTTCTTTTCGAGCTTTTGAGTTTACCCCATATATCAGCCTCCCAGCTTGTACTCAAATTAGCCTGGTATGAGGTAGTGGTTAATGGATAGGCATTTATAAATTCAGGCGGCAGGTTTTGTGAAGCTGCTGATAATTTGGAACGGGTAACGGTAGCGCTGGCACTCAGATCAGGTAAAAAAGCTGCCTTGCTTTGCTGAAGGTTTTCACGGGCTTCGGTCATTCTTTCCATGGCGACCTTTAGATCGGGATTTTCCCTTAATCCTTCTGCAATAAGTCCCTGAAGAATGGTATCCGCTAAAAGTGATCTATACGGTAAAGTCGCAATTGTAGAAGTATCTCCTGTATCCGCAGCACGATATAATCCGCCGTGAACCGCCATTCCCGGCTGTTGATA
This sequence comes from Mucilaginibacter sp., assembly GCA_051960695.1. Lineage (GTDB taxonomy): Bacteria > Bacteroidota > Bacteroidia > Sphingobacteriales > Sphingobacteriaceae > Mucilaginibacter. The sequence continues at coordinate 2,643 of JBQCEA010000032.1, forward strand.
TTTTTGCGTCACACATGAGCATAAGAATAACGTTACAGCTACAAATAGTGCTATCGTTTTGTTCAATAAGTATTTAGGCAAAGTATTTGTCACCATATAAATTATTCGATATCTGTTGAAGATAGTTCAGGTTCGGGAACTGGTTTCCGGCTTACCCGCTCCTGGATACTTTGGAAAATGATAAATAGTACCGGTATCACAAATACGCCGAATATTGTGCCGATAAACATTCCGCCAACAGCGCCTGTGCCTATAGACCGGTTACCTGCCGCTCCTGCTCCTGTTGACACCATCAATGGCATAATACCAAAAATAAAAGCGAAGGAAGTCATTAATATTGGCCTTAAACGCGCAATTGCACCATCTATAGCTGCTCTCGAAATGGACTCTCCTGCCTTTCTCCTCGCCACAGCAAATTCTACAATAAGGATCGCATTTTTGGCCAACAGACCAATAAGCATGATCAAAGTAATTTGCAGGTAGATATTGTTTTGTACGCCAAATATATTTGCAAAAACAAAGGCGCCCGCGAGACCTATTGACAAAGACAGGATAACAGCAAAAGGCAGGATATAGCTTTCATATTGTGCACTTAACAAGAAATAGACGAAGATCAGACACAAAACAAATATCAAAAGTGTCTGGCTGCCGCTGGACAATTCCTCCCTCGTTAACCCTGAAAACTCAAATCCGTAACCAACCGGAAGGGTTTTAGCCGCAACTTCCTGTATAGCTTTGATGGCATCACCGGAACTATAACCGGGCTTGGGTGCACCGGAAACAGCGATAGAAGTAAAAAGATTAAACCTGTTAATAAACTCCGGACCATAAACCCGTTTCAACATAACAAATTCTGTGATCGGAGCCATCACATTGTTATTGTTCCTCACATAGATCTTGTCTAAACTTTGAACCGTACCCCGGTAAGCCGCATCAGCCTGAATCATAACACGGTATTGCTTTCCAAACTGGTTAAAGTTCGAGGCATAAAGGCCGCCAAAATAT
>JBQCEA010000033.1:0-5371 GCA_051960695.1 Mucilaginibacter sp.
AATGGATTTCAGGAGGCCATTGAGATCGACCCCAATAATGGAAGCCTGCCATAACTATGTGCGCCAACAGGTGGACTTTATTAAAGATGACCGCATTTTTTCGGAAGATATTAAGGCATTGCATAAGATAGTTAAAGATGGTTCACTGCTGGCTCTGGCCGATGAAGCGGCAGCCCGGCACAATATTAAACTGGATAATGATGACGAGTTCGGAATTTATTAAGACATATGCGGCGCATCCCATTTATAAAGCACCAAGGGGTAATGAATTGCACGCTAAAAGCTGGCAAACTGAAGCGCCTTTGAGAATGCTGCTCAATAACCTCGACGGGCAGGTAGCCGAAAACCCAGCTGAGTTGGTAGTATATGGAGGTATTGGTCAGGCGGCACGTGACCAGGAATCGTTGAGAAAGATAATTGAACTGTTATTGGAACTGGATGAAGATCATTCACTTTTAGTACAGTCTGGCAAACCGGTTGGTATAGTGCGCAGCCATCCGGAAGCACCACGCGTTTTGTTAGCCAATAGTAACCTTGTTCCTGCCTGGGCAACATGGGAACATTTCAACGAACTGCGTTCGAAGGGATTGATGATGTTTGGACAGATGACAGCCGGAAGCTGGATATACATTGGCACACAAGGCATTTTGCAGGGCACTTATGAAACCTTTGTAGAGTGCGGCCGTCAGCATTTTAACAGCGACCTGAAGGGTAAACTTATTGTGAGCGCAGGTCTTGGCGGCATGGGTGGCGCTCAGCCATTAGCAGCAACTATGGCTGGCGCGGTATTTTTAGGTGCTGACGTAGATGCCTCACGGATACAGAAACGTGTCGATACCAAATACATCGACCGCATAACCCACTCTTATGATGAAGCCATTGCCTGGGTAAAGGAAGCCATGAAGAAAGGGGAAGAACTATCGGTTGGCTTAGTAAGCGATGCCGGTGACATGCTCGGGCGATTAATACAAGACGGTATTGTTTCGGATATGTTAACTGACCAGACATCAGCACATGATCCGTTAAATGGTTATATACCGAACGGTTTTACGCTTGAAGAGGCTAATGAATTAAGAAAAAATGATCCTGAAAAATATAAAGAGCACTCGCTAAAAAGCATGGCAAGGCATGTAGGTTTTATGCTCAAACTGCAAAAGCGGGGTTCAATAACTTTCGACTACGGCAATAATATTCGTGAGTTTGCACGACAGGGTGGAGAACCAAATGCTTTCAATTTCCCTGGCTTTACACCTGCGTTTATTCGGCCGTTATTCTGTGAAGGCAAAGGGCCGTTCAGGTGGGTAGCATTGTCAGGTGATCCGGAAGATATTTATACAACAGACAAGGCTTTAATGGAAGCCTTTCCTGAAAATAGACATTTGATCAACTGGCTGCAGAAAGCGCAAAAGCAAATAGCCTTTCAAGGGTTGCCTGCGCGAATTTGCTGGCTGGGCATGGGGGAGCGCGAAAAAGCAGGTTTAATATTTAACGACCTGGTAAAAACCGGCAAAGTAAAAGCGCCTATTGTTATCGGTCGCGATCATTTGGATTGCGGTTCAGTAGCATCGCCAAACCGCGAAACAGAAGCCATGAAAGACGGCTCGGATGCAGTATCCGACTGGCCATTGCTTAACCTGATGGCGAACACTTCAGGCGGCGCAACATGGGTATCGTTCCATCATGGTGGCGGTGTAGGTATGGGCTATTCGCAACATGCCGGCATGGTAATATTGGCTGATGGCAGCGAAAGAGCTGAGAGATGCCTAAAGAGGGTGCTTTATAATGATCCGGCTATGGGCATTTTCAGGCATACTGATGCAGGTTATGAAGAAGCTGAAGAAACGGCAGAAAAGTTTGGGCTGAAGATCTAAGTTGATTGAGTTGAGTAAGTTGGATTGAGTTGAATAAGTTCCTTCAGATGGCATAAAGGCAAAAAAATGTCATTTCGAACCTGTCAGCAAAGGTTGTGTGTTGGAACAGTTGAGAAATCTTATACACTATGCTTGTCGCTCACATAAGATTTCTCCTCACGCCAACACTCAATTCGCATCAGTTCGTCGAAATGACATAGTTTTATTATTAATGTGTCATTTCGAACCTGTTAGCAAAGGTTGTGTATTGGAACAGGAGAGAAATCTTATACGCCATGCTTGTCGCTCGTATAAGATTTCTCCTCACGCCAACGCTCAATTCGCATCAGTTCGTCGAAATGACAGGGTTTATTAAATTAAACATGAAACTCATTGGTCCATTTACACAAGTACTGCCTTTAACGGGTTTACCGTTGAAAGGTGCTATCGCAGATGATGTTTTGCAGATCATCCCGGATGGTGGCATGTTGACCAATAATGGATTAATAGTTGAGGTCGCGAGTTTTGAAGCCTTGAGAAAAAACCATCCCCAGGCTGAAATTGAAGAAATATCCGGCGACAACGTGTTGCTTCCGGGATTTATCGACTGCCATACCCATTTATGCTTTGCTGGCGACAGGTCAAAAGATTACGCTATGCGTATCGCCGGTAAAAGCTATCTCGACATAGCTAAGGCAGGCGGAGGAATATGGGATTCGGTAACACAGACCCGGCACGCCAGTGAACAACAATTGACAGAATTATTACTAAAAAAAGTAAACCGCCATCTCAGTGAAGGCGTAACTACTATTGAGGTTAAAAGCGGATATGGATTAAGTGTTGAACAGGAATTAAAGCAGTTATCCGCTATTCAATCGGCACAAAAAAGTTGTAAGGCCGATCTGGTAGCCACCTGTCTTGCAGCTCACATCAAACCAAAAGATTTTGACGGCCCGGCACCGGCATATTTGGAACACATTTTGAATGATCTGTTGCCGGAGGTTAAAGCAAAAAAGCTGGCTAAACGGGTCGACATATTTATTGAGGATAGCGCTTTTAATGCCGGCAGCGCATTATCCTATCTCACCAAAGCCAAACAAATGGGCTTCGATATTACGGTACATGCCGACCAGTTTACACCCGGCGGCAGTGAGGTAGCAGTGAAGGTTGCAGCAGTATCCGCCGATCACCTCGAAGCCAGCACAGACAAAGAAATTAAACGCTTAGCTGCATCGGATACCGTTGCAGTTGCATTGCCAGGCGCTTCCTTAGGTTTGGGTATAGGTTTAGCCCCCGCTCGTAAATTACTCGATGCGGGGGTATGCCTGGCTATCGGCAGCGACTGGAACCCAGGCTCGGCGCCAATGGGCGACCTGCTAATGCAGGCTGCCATCCTCAGCGCGTATGAGAAACTTACCACTGCCGAAACCTTTGCGGGCTTGAGCTATCGTGCTGCAAAAGCATTAAATTTGGATGATCGCGGATATTTGCAGCAAGGCACTATTGCCGATATGCAGGCCTATTCCTGCAAACACTACCGCGAGATATTATATTACCAGGGCAAGCTAAAGCCAGCTCGTGTTTGGAAGAATGGAAATACACTAATCTCTGATCTCTAATTAACTAATCTCTAACATGCAATTGCTCGAATGCGTACCCAACTTTAGCGAAGGCCGTGACCTGAATGTTATCAAACAGATAACCGACGAGATAGAATCTGTTGAAGGCGTAAGGCTGCTGAACGTCGACCCCGGAAAAGCCACCAACCGTACTGTTGTAACTTTTGTGGGCGAACCCGAAAAGGTGATCGAAGCGGCATATCTCGCCATTAAGAAGGCCGGAGAGGTGATTGACATGAGCAGGCATACCGGCGAGCATCCCCGTATGGGCGCTACCGATGTTTGTCCGCTGATACCTATCAGTAATATCAGCATGGAGGAAACTGCTGAGTATGCCAGGCGATTGGCTGAAAGAGTGGGTGAAGAATTGGATATTCCCGTATATCTGTACGAGTACGCCCAACCGGATAAAAAGCGCAGTAACCTTTCTGTTATCCGTGCAGGCGAATATGAAGGCTTTTTTAAGAAGATCAAACAGCCCGAATGGAAACCCGATTTCGGTCCGGCGGAGTTTGATACCAAACGCGGGGCTACCGTTATCGGTGCCCGTGACTTCCTCGTTGCTTATAATGTCAACCTCAATACAACCTCGGTTCGCAGGGCAAATTCTATTGCTTTTGATGTGCGCGAAGCAGGCCGGGTGATGCGCGAAGGCGACCCTGTCACCGGCAAGATCATTACCGACGCGCATGGCAAACCCCGCACTATTCCGGGCTCATTGAAAGCCGTAAAAGCTATTGGCTGGTACATTGAGGAATACGGCGTGGCGCAGATATCCATGAACCTCACCAACATTGAGGTAACGCCGGTGCACAAAGCGTTCGACGAGGTGTGCGACAAAGCAAATGCACGTGGCATACGTGTTACAGGCAGCGAATTGGTTGGATTGATACCGCTGAGATCAATGCTGGATGCAGGTAAATATTTCCTGGCGAAACAAAAGCGCTCAACCGGGGTGAGTGAGCAAGAACTGGTGCGGATCGCCATCAAATCAATGGGATTGGATGAACTGGCGCCTTTTAAACCAGAAGAACGCATTATCGAATACCTGTTAAAAGATAAGGCCGACAGCAAGCTGGTGAGCTTGAACCTCGCCGACTTTGCCGACGAAACCGCAAGCGAAAGTCCGGCACCGGGCGGAGGCTCTATCTCGGCGTACGTAGGTGTGTTGGGTGCGTCGCTGGCTACGATGGTGGCTAATCTGTCGTCGCATAAGAAGGGTTGGGATAACCGTTGGCGCGAGTTCAGCGAATGGGCCGAACGCGGTCAGCATTATAAGAACGAGTTGTTAAAACTGGTCGACCAGGATACCATTGCCTTTAACCAGATCATGGCATCGTTCAATATGCCAAAGTCGACAGAGGAAGAAAAGGCTGCACGTACCCAAGCCATACAGCAAGCCACCAAATTTGCCATAGAAGTGCCGTTCAATGTGATGAAGCTGGCCTACCAGAGCATGGAAGTGATCAGGGCGATGGCCGAAACGGGCAATCCCAATTCCATTACCGATGCCGGTGTTGCCGCCCTGTGCGCACGTACCGCCGTTTCAGGCGCTTTTTTGAATGTGAAGATCAACGCCTCGGGCTACCACGATAAAACCTATGCCAACGAAATACTTGCCGAAGGCGAAGCCCTGCAACAAATGGCCATTGACCGCGAGGCTGAGATACTGGAGATGGTGAATAGTAAGATAGGTTAGTCTTAAGCCGGAAAGTCCGGGGTCGGAAAGTCCGGGGAGTTGGCTTTTCCCCAAGCGTCATTGCGAGGAACGAAGCAACCTCCGAACTATGCTTAACAAACTTTGTTATTGCGAGCGAACGTAGAGAGCGTGGCAACCGCGAACTATACCTCCTACTTGCGATTGCTTCACCGCCGCACATTGGCCGCTTTTCGCAATGACAG
>JBQCEA010000034.1:0-5178 GCA_051960695.1 Mucilaginibacter sp.
ATGCAGGCATAGAATATTATATCAAAAGGCATTTCGCCGCGGTTGTTGATCCCTCTTATTATAAGCTGTTTTCACATAACGGTTTTAACGCATCTCACTCACGCTTCCTGGGGTTAAATATTGGCATCACGACTACTATTTTTTAGATTAAAAACTTGTATTTATAAAAAGTATTTCAGTAAATTTGCTAATATTTTTAGCAAATGGAAAGAATAAGCGCAGCGGAGCAATTGCTCATTTTTAGCAGATATATAGGCCAGCAGGTAGTGGTAAAAAGTTTATTGAATGATGAAGAGAACATTGGGGTGCTGAAAGGTATAAGACAAAATGCTTTGCTGATAAGTATTGACGACGTGAACCGCTGGATACCGTTGCAGGATAATTTCAGGGTGTGCGAAGTAAAACTTTTACTGAAACCGCTAAAAAAACTAACCTCGGCTATTATTGATACAGCCAACAGTTTGCCCGTGCAGGCTTTTATTACCCCGTATTACCAGCAGTTAGGCTTTGATATGCCGGTATTTATAGCTCCCGGCCATAGCTGCAATTGCAAATACGTGCATGAGCTCGGCCTTGCCGATTACCGGTCGCCGGCGGAGATCCAGTTGGTTTATGCCTTGCAGCATGTTTAGTTATTTACAACAAATCGGCATGCTCATTCGTTCTAACTCGCAAAACAGGCATATCCAGTAAAAATCCAGAATTTTTGGTTTTCTTTGCCTGCTTTTCAGAATAAGACGCATGAGCAGCAGAAAAAAAATAAAGATCATACTACCTATTGTAATTATCCTGTTTTTTGCGGCTTATGCTGATCATAAATACACACAGAAGCAGGAAAATATAACCGGACGTTTGCAGAATAAGCAAATGGACGAGATATCGGGTATTGCTGCGTCTGAGATATTTGACGGCATTTATTACGTACATAATGATAGCGGCGACACCAGTCGCATTTTTGCTATTACGCCACAGGGAACCCTCAAAAAGGTCATTTACTTTAAAGGTGACCCGAAAGAAAAGCTTGGCGTAGCCGACTGTGAAGATATTGCTGTAGGTATTGGACCAGTAAAAGGCAAAAGCTATATCTATATGGGCGATATTGGCGATAACCGGGCCGAGCGAAACTATATAACTGTTTATCGCATTGAGGAGCAAAAAGCATGGGCGAAAGACAGCCTGGTAAATGCAGAAGCCGTTCCTATCCATTTCAGGTATCCGGACGGACCGCGTGACGCCGAAACGCTGATGATCGACCCAATAGAAAAGCTGATCTACATTGTTTCCAAGCGTACCGATTCCGTAACGGTTTACACATCGCCATTGAATTTTAAACCTAATGATACCCTCACCCTAACCAAACGCTGCAAGCTTTATTTCAGCGGGTTCAGGCCTTTTAAGTGGATCACTGCCGGAGATATTTCAAGGGATGGGCAGCAGATATTACTGAAAAACTACGAGAAAGTTTATTATTGGAAACGCAGCAATAATGAACCAGTATGGCAAACCATGCTCAAAAAGCCGACTCAATTACCCTACAAGTTTGAAAAACAGGGTGAAGCAATAGGCTTTACGCTGGACGGAAAAGGTTATTACTGTACAAGCGAAGGGGTATTCTCGCCGATATATTATTATAAAATCCCCTGATTACTGAAACCGCTCAACAGCGTAAGGCTTAACATCTACTGAAGTAGGCTTTGCGTTTAACGTTTCACAGATCAGTTTACCCGTCGCCGGGCCAAGGCTTAAACCGATCATGGCATGGCCTGTAGCTATAGCCAGGTTTTTGTATTTGTTAGACAATCCAATATAAGGTATGCCATCCGGCGATACCGGCCTGAAACCAAACCAGATATCTTTCTCATCCGGCACTGCAAGCTTAAAATCAGGGAAGTATTTAGGTACAGATTCCACTATACCACGCACCCTATTCATGTTTACTTTACTATTGATCTTGCCAACTTCCATGGTTCCTCCAAAACGGACACTACCATTCATAGGCGTAACAGCGACCTTTGCTTCACAAAGAATAGATGGGATGGTCATGCGTTTGGAATTATCTTGCGGCACCATAAAGGAATAGCCTTTACCCGGCATTAACGGAATATTCAATCCAACAAGACGTGCGATAGCCGGCGACCATGAGCCTCCTGCCAGAACGTAGGCATCTCCTTTAAACTCCTGATCTCCGCTTTTTACCGAGGTTATTTTGCCGCTCTCCGTATTGATCTGATCGACAGTGGTATTGCGGTGCATTTTTATGCCCGCATCTTCCAGGTGCCTCACCAAAACTTTCATCAGTTTGTTCGGGTACAGGTGGGCATCGCAATGGTAATGTACAGCTCCTGCAATGTCCAGCTCAACACCCGGTTGTAGTTTCTGGCATTCGTCCGGGCTTAAATATTGGGCGTCGAGGCCAAGATTAGTGGCTTCTTCAGCAAGATGCCTTTCTTCCTCCACCATCTTCGGGGTTTTAAACATCATCAGGATACCCTTATCTTCCATGCCAAACTCCAGTTTGGTATCCTGCTCAAACTCCTTATACAGCGTCTTGCTTAAAAGGGAAATATCGCGTAATGCACCAGCCGAACGGTCTACATGCTTTTTAGTGGCGCTTTTCATAAACTTCAATCCCCAGCCTACCAGCTCGGGGTTAAGAGACGGGCGCACATAAAACGGGCTCTTGCTATTAAACATCCAGCGGATACCCTGCTCCACCATGCCTGGTGCAGCCAGCGGCACAAAATGGCTCGGCGTTATCATACCCGCATTGCCATATGAACAATTGTCTGACAGGTCGCCTTTATCCAGCACTTCTACTTCCCAACCTGATTTGTGCAGGTAATAAGCTGAAAACAGTCCTATTACCCCTCCGCCTATGATTATTGCTTTCATACCCCTAACCCCCTTAAGGGGGAACATTTTTTGTTAAATTACTGAATCTTAACCACTTCTTAAAGCCACTCTCTTCCGGAGGTTTGGGGCGAGGCTTATATCACCTGGAAACCGTACGCGTACGGGTCCTCATCATCAATTTTTATAGTATTGTAACCGTAAACCCTGGCCCAGCCTTCAATGCTTGGAATGATGGCCGGTTTATCACCGATCATCACTTCATCCTCCACCCTGCCTATAAATTTACTACCTATAATGCTTTCATGTATAAATTGGTCACCTTTTTTCAATTTTCCTTTGGCATGCCACTGCGCCATACGTGCAGAGGTGCCCGTGCCGCATGGCGAGCGGTCAATCGCTTTATCTCCATAAAACACCGCGTTTCGTGCTGTGGCTTCCGGCGATAAGGTTGCACCTGCCCAAAGCACGTGGGTGCATGTATTGATAGTCGGGTTCTCCGGGTGAACAAATGTATATTTCTCGTTGATCCGCTGGCGCATTGTTCTGCTCCATGAGATCAACTGATCGGCGCTATAGTTTTCCAGCCCTTTAAAATTAGGCTGTGGGTCCACTATTGCATAAAAATTGCCGCCATAGCTTACATCAAAAGTTAAAATACCTAAGTCCGGACATTCAACCTGCAAATTTTCGGCAGCCAGGTAGGCAGGCACGTTGGTCAGCTTAACCGATTTTACTTTGCTCCCCTCCTGTTTATATTCGATCAGAACCAAACCAGCAGGCGCTTCCATGCGCACAATACCGGGTGTTTTTGGCGTGATCAATCCTTCCTCAATAGCGATGGTAATGGTACCGATAGTGCCATGACCGCACATGGGCAAACAACCGCTGGTTTCGATAAACAGCACTGCTACATCATTCGCAGGATCATGCGGCGGGTACAAAATACTGCCTGACATCATATCATGTCCGCGTGGTTCAAACATCAGCCCTTTGCGTATCCAGTCGTATTCCTTTAAAAAATGTTGACGCTTATCACTCATGTTAGCGCCGGTTAAATTGGGGCTGCCACCAGCTACCAATCGTACCGGGTTGCCGCACGTATGCGCATCTATACAGAAAAAGGTCTTACTTGCCATTTTAGTATTTAGTTTTGAGTGATGAGTTTTGAGTTTTTTACTTAGAACTCAACATCCAGAACTTATCACTACTTAGTCCAATTATTATCTACCAACCGCCAAATCTCCAAGGGGTTACCGTCTTTCAATTCATCAGGCAGCATATTTTTATCCCAGTTTTGCCAGCTAACAGGTCGTGCGAAACGCTTAATAGCGCCTGTTCCAACCGATGTAAACCTGCCGTCGGTAGTTGCCGGAAACGGGCCGCCATGCTGCATAGCCTGTACCACTTCTACCCCTGTAGGTACGTTGTTTAGAATAACCCTGCCTGCAATATCAATGATGTTTTGTATCAGCTCTTTATGCTTTTTAAGATCGCCTTCATCAGCTACAATGCTGGCTGTCAGTTGCCCCTGCAAAGCTTCTATGACCTGGTCCAGTTGAACTTCATAATCAGCCTCTACTAACAAAGAATACGGGCCGAATATTTCCTCGCTCAGTTTTGGATTGACCAGGAATGAAGAAGCACTAACTTCTGCCAATACCGGCTGGGCCTGGTTCACGCCCTCATCCTTTAACTTGCCCTTACCGATGAGCGAAACACCTTGCTCCTTTAATACATTTTCAGAAAGGCTCGAATAGTTTTTGCATATTCCTGGTGTAAGCATAGTGGACGATTCGATCCTGCTAATCGCTTCTGCCAGCGCTTTTTTGAATTTATCCAGTGCTTGTGACTTGATACCGATCAGCAAACCCGGGTTAGTGCAGAATTGACCTGCGCCCAAAGTAATCGACGCAGCATATTGCTCGGCTATCTGCTGGTACCTGTTTTCCAATGCTTCAGGCAACAGGATCGTCGGGTTGATACTACCCATTTCCGCAAAAACCGGTATTGGGATCTCGCGTTGCTGTGCCATTTTAAGCAAAGCCATACCGCCCTTGTACGAGCCTGTGAAGGTTACAATCTTAGTTTTAGGATGCTTTACCAAAGCCTCGCCAACGGAATAACCATTGTCATACAAGATAGAAAATACGCCTTCGGGCATTCCGCATTTGTTCGCAGCTTTTTCTATCGCTTCCGCCACTAAGGCACTTGTACCCGGATGCGCAGGATGCGCCTTTACGATAACCGGGCAGCCCGCAGCTAATGCTGATGCTGTATCACCACCGGCTACAGAAAATGCCAGCGGGAAATTGCTTGCCCCAAATA
>JBQCEA010000035.1:0-7527 GCA_051960695.1 Mucilaginibacter sp.
ATATCTGACCTGGTTAAACGTGCCGGTGGTGTTACGGCATCAGCAGATGTAGAGGGAAGCACATTAAAACGAAAAAATACCGCGATACTGGGTATTGATAAAAATAAAGCAGATTCTGCCTTATTGGTACAAGAACAACTGGATAGGTTAAAGCACATACAGCATGCAACCAAAGACTCAAGTGATGTACAAGAGCAACAGATGAGAAATAACTTCATAGGGATCGATCTTAAACAAATTGAAGAAAAACCTGGTTCACCCATCGATCTGATACTGGAAGATGGCGACGAGCTGCGAGTGCCAAAACAGCAGCAAATTGTACGTGTTAATGGCGAGGTGCTTTACCCAAGCGCAATAGTCTATGAAAGTAGCAAATCATTCAGGAGCTACGTATTGAATGCAGGAGGCTTTTCGTCTGAAGCATTGAGAAGAGGTGCTTATTTAGTTTACCCGAACGGCACAGTACAGGGTACCCGTAAATTCCTGTTCTTTAATGTTCATCCGAAAGTGAAACCGGGCAGTGAAATTTTTGTACCTAAGAAACCATACCACAGGCCGCTGTCAGCTGCTGAGGTTGTGGGTATTTTTAGCGGGGTAGCTTCTATTGGTGCCGTGATATTGGGTATTATAACATTATCAAAGTAGGATAACTTCTGTAATGGTTTCGGATAAAGAGAATCAGCATACGGTTAACAATGAAAGAATATCATTCCGGGATATTATACTCCGTTTGGGTTTTTGGCGGCGGTATATGTTATTGCAATGGCGTGTATTCCTGCTTTTCATAATAACAGCTGTAATTATCGCCTTGGCGTATGCTTTTTTGACGAAACCTGTATACGTTGCCGAAAGCAGCTTTGTGCTTGATGATAGCAATACGTCAAATCTGGCGCAATATGCCAACCTGGCTGCTCTTGCCGGGGTATCTATGAACGGAGAATCCAACGGGCTTTTTGAAGGTGATAATATCATGGAACTGTACAAGTCGCGCACTATGCTGCAGAAAACGCTGCTGACCAAATGCACTTTCAATAACCGGACTGAACTGTTGGTAGATCGTTATATCGATTTTAATCACCTCCGGGATAAATGGAGCGGTAAACAGCGATTGGAAAATATCAGCTTTAATGCTGATACCAGTAAGCTCAGCAGGCTGCAGGACAGTGTACTGTTTGATATTATAAAGCGTATCCAAAAGAAAAATCTATCGGTGGGCAAGCCTGACAAAAAGCTAAGCATTATTGAGGTTGTCGTAAGGTCGAAGGATGAGCTGTTCTCAAAATACTTTAACGAGAAACTGGTGCAAAATGTGAACGCTTTTTACATCCTGACACGTTCAAACCATGCCTTACGTAACCTAAATGTTCTGCAACAGCAAACAGATAGTGTTAGAAAGGTTTTAAGTGCTTATATATCAGGAGCTGCTTTGGCAAATGACATCGTGCCCAATGCAAATCCCGAAAGAAGCATTTTGCATACCGGCGCTCAGAAAAAGACGGTAGATATACAGGCAAGCAGTGGTGTATATGCCGAATTATTAAAGAATCTTGAGCTTGCCAAAATAACACTGAGGAAAGAAACGCCATTGATCCAGGTAATTGATAGTCCTGGTTTGCCTCTTGATAAAGAGCAACCCGAAAAACTGGTGTGCCTTGTGGTGGGCATTATAATAGGTTTTGTATTATGCGTTTTCTACCTCGTGTTTAAAAAAGGAATGAGTGAATTGCGCTGATGATGTATGGAGGGTACAATTTCGCATAAAAGAATTCTGATCAATGCAGCATCCGCGGTTATACAGGTTGTTGTAGTGGGACTGGCTTATTTCCTGTTGTACCGCTACCTTATCAGGGTACTCGGCCCTTCGCAATTAGGCGTATGGGCGTTAGTAGTGTCTACTTCATCAATTGCCAATTTTGCCAACTTCGGCATTACTTCTGGCCTGGTAAAGTTTGTTGCTGATTTTCGCGAGAAGAATGACAGCCAGCAAATGAACAAGCTGGTTTTTACTGCATTTATTTCGGTTCTGTCGTTTTTCGCTGTGCTTATCTTTATTGGATATCTCGGCGTCAACCTCATCATCAGATGGGTGATAGGCCCGCAATACCTGGGGTTGGCACTGCGCCTTTTGCCGTTTGCCCTCCTATGCCTGCTTATCAATGAAATTGGCGGCATATATACGTCGATATTGGAAGGCTTCCAGAAAAACTATGTGCGTAATATCATATACAGTTGTGGTTCTATTATTTTCCTGGTAATTACTTATCAACTGGTGCCTAAGTATGGTCTTATGGGCGTGACATATGCACAAGTAATACAATCGGCATTAGTGTTTATCTCAGCTTTTATCTGCGGGACATCCAATTTGCAAGGCTTTAGTTTGTTTAAATGGAACTGGGATAAGCTGATATTTAAAAGCCTGATCTCGTACGGATCAAAATTTCAATTAGTTTCTTTATTGCAGTTACTGTATGAACCTGCTACCAAAATGCTGCTTACACGGTTCGGCGGACTTTCAGCAGTGGGATATTATGAAATGGCCAGTCGCCTGATAAACCAGGTAAGGGCATTGATAATTAATGCCAACCAGGTAATGATACCTGTTGTGGCGCAGGCATCACATTCAGGTATGAATGCGGTCATTAACCTATATCAAAAGACAATGTCGGCTACGCTGTTGGTCAATGTGCCTGCAATTTGTGCGGTTATCAGCTTTAGCTCATTTATATCTGTTTTATGGATCGGGCATATTGAGCAGGCATTTATTTATCCTCTGGTTGTTTTGTCTGTAACCATGTTCTTTAACATTATGTGCGGCCCTGCATATTATAGCTCACTTGGCCAGGGTAAATTGAATTTACTTGTTTATATCCACCTGTTTATGGCGGCTATGAATATCGGACTTGGATTATTGCTTGGGCATTTATTTGGCGCAGATGGCATCATCGTGTCATGGGGGATAACTTTTTCTACAGGATCGTTGCTGCTCATCATTTATTTCCAGCGGGCAATGCTCATCAATTTCATGCGCATTTTTTCCAGGGCCGACTGGACTTTATTATTTGTTGCAATCATTTTTACCATTTCTGCTGTTGTCATTAATGTTCATTATACAAATACAACATTTGTTATAACACTGTTGCTTTTTGCGGCTGTATTTATACCGCTTTTATATGCTAATGATAATGTGAAAGCTGTTTTTAAAAAAGCTTTTAATACTTAGTTGCTAATGAAAGAATATTTTGACCGCTCGATATTGGCAAATCCGCTGATGAACTATTTTAGGTGGTTGTTCGGCAAGCTTTATTACCAGGGTAAATATTGGGGTAATCATCTCCGGATCAACTATGGGACTTTAGTGCGCAATTCAGTTTTTGGACATTATAACTGGCTCGGGAATAATAGCCTGATCGAAAATTCAACAATGGGCGACCATAGTTACGTGGCCGGTAGCAGTATGATACGCAATTGCAGGATAGGTAAATATTGCGCTATAGCCCGTAATGTACAAATATCGCCTGGCGATCATCCGACATCCGGTTTTGTTAGTATTCACCCTTCTACTTATTGTAAGCCTGCTTTTCCCGCTAAGATCTTTGTTGAAGAAAATCACTACAGGCACAAAGAGCGGGTTGAGATAGGTAATGATGTATGGATAGGGACTAATGTTGTTATCGTTGGAGGAATTAAGATAGGCGATGGTGCTATTGTAGCGGCAAACTCAGTAGTATCAAAAGACGTCCCGGCTTACACTATAGTTGGCGGGGTGCCTGCACGATACATCAGGAAGCGGTTTGCTGAGGAAGAGATAGAATTTTTGAAAGAACTGAAATGGTGGGACAAGGATGATAAATGGATGAAGAAAAATATCAGCAAATTCTGGTCTATAGATGAGTTTATGAAGTTTGCCGGCGAACCTGTTAAAGTGTAGAAACGATAATGAATTCTCCTAAGATCTCGGTTATAACGGTTTGTTATAACGCTATAACAACTATCGAAAATACCATAAAAAGTGTATTAGGACAAACCTATGCCAATATTGAGTATATCGTGGTCGACGGGGGATCTGCTGATGGCACCACGAAAATTTTAGAAAAATATAATGATCAACTTAAATGGATAAGTGAGCGCGATAAGGGTGTTTACGATGCCATGAATAAAGGTGTTGAAATAGCTACCGGCGATTGGATATATTTCCTGGGATCTGGCGATGTATTATTAGATGTTGTGGAACAAGTTGCCGGGTATCTTACAAAGCCTAATTGCATCTATTATGGCGATGTATATTTTGAGGACCTGAAGCGGATATACGACGGCAAATTTCCCCCACATAAGTTGGCAGTGCTTAATATCAGTCATCAGGCTATTTTTTATCCGGCTGCTGTTTTTAAAAAGTATAGGTACAATCTGAAGTATAAATACCTGGCGGATCATCACCTCAATATGTTATGTTACGGCGACAAGTCGTTTACTTTCAGGTACCTGCCCATAATGATCTGTATTTATGAAGGGAACGGGCTTTCGGCAAACAACCCGGATTTGGCATTTTATAAAGATAAACCAAGGATCATTCGTGAGAATTTTCCCTTTTGGGTATATTTATATACACGCTTAAGATCAAATCTGGCAAAACTTATTAAACCGCAAACTTCACATGGATTGGGTTAGTTTTGGCTTATTACTTAGTGATAACCTTGTACTATACTCGGGCATTCTATTGGTCTCGGTAGTTGTCTATGTATTAATTTTCAAACGCTTATACATATCCATCCTCGACCCCTTTGTTTTCTCACTTATATATTCGGTTTTTGGGTTTTCAGTGGTTTGGTTCTTGTATTTTACTCATACAATCGATATCCGGTACCTGATGAGTTATCTGTTCACTCAAGTTACGTTTTGGGCGGGGTTGTTCACTTTTAAAAGTCTTACAAGGCAAGACATATTATCGCCTTCAAAGATCATCGAAGTTGAGGACCAATTCACGCTCGAAAAAATATTCTTCTTAACAGTGTCATCAATATATATCATTGTGCAATTGCTAAGCTATAAACTGGTTGGTATACCACTTCTGCTCGGCAGTCATATCGATATTTATAACAACTCAGGAGGGTTAGGGATACTGGGACGTGTACTTGACGTTTTTAAACCCTGTTCCATCTTTATGCTCATTTATTTCCTGTTTAAAAAGGGAACATCGGTAAGCTTCAGGGCCTATCAGTACTTTGTGCTGGCAACAACTTTATTGTTTTTTGCCCTGTCCGGAAGTAAGGGCGAATTCATGACACTCGGATTCATCCTGTTTTGCTTTCTGATACTGAATGCACACAAATTAAAGAAATATTTCAACAGACTGGGACGATGGGAACTGATCATCATTGGCATGGGGCTGTTTTTCGTGTTTCTAACCATTGTTTTCCAGCCGACGGAAAACGGGATAACCAATAATAACGTAGAGTTTTTTCTCTTCAGGCTGGTATCTTCCGGCGATGTATACTTCTTTGCTTATCCCAATCATAATATCGAGCACATCAGCAGCATGCATCCATTCCTGGCTTTATTTGGCGATATATTCAGCACTGTGCGCATCATTCCGCGTGAGCAGCAACCAGAGATATTAGGTTTGCAATTATTCCATATGTTTTCAAACCTGGATATTATCACAGGCCCCAATGCCCGCCAAAATGTATTCGGATATGTTTATTTTGGTTTCGGGGGTAGCATTGTTTTCTCATACCTTATTGGTTTGGTGTTAAGTCTTGTCAGGAACAGGCTTTACTTCAACTTCAGGCAAAATACCTTTGGTATGGTGTTATTTGTATTACTGTACGTAAACTTTGCCGGTATTGAAACCGATCCGCCGCAAGCCATATCCAACATCGAAAATGTATTGCTTATACTTCCTGTGGCTGTCTTGATAACCGCGTTTGTATACTTTTTAGTTAAAAAAACCGAGCCGAAAGTTAATGCTTTAAGCCATTAATATAAATTTTGCTAAACCTTGTGCATCATTTTCTGTTCCGCTATATAGAAAAGTTATGGCACAGCCTCTGATTACTATTTTAATGGCCACCTACAATGGCGAAGCTTTTATAAAAGAACAACTCAATAGCATACTCTCGCAAACCTATAAAAATTGGGCGCTATGGGTGCGTGATGACGGTTCGACGGATCACACTGTCGAAATATTGAAATCTTATGCTTTAAAATATCCTAAAATATCTGTTTTTCTCAACGACACTGACGAACGGGGGGCATGCCAGAATTTTTCAGTTTTGTTTAGGATGGCCAAGCTGGATGAGCATGTAAAATACGTTATGTTCTGCGATCAGGATGATATTTGGTTGTCAACTAAAATTGAAATAACACTACGCGAAATGGCCCGGCAAGAAATATTATACCCAGCCGAGCCGGTACTTGTTTACACAGACCTGGAGTTGGTCGATCAGGATGGTATCAGAACAGGAAATCATTTAAGGTTAAAGGATAAGATAGATTTACGAAACCTGGTCAGCTTTAATTATGTGTTAGGCTGCACCATGCTTTTAAACCGTGCTATGATCTACAAGATACAACATATTCCCAATAAGGCAGCTAACCATGATTATTGGATAGCGCTTGTAGCATCATTGTACCGCAGCTCGTATTTAAATGAAAGATTGATCCAATACCGCCAGCATACACAGAATGTATCGGGCAATGTAGTTAACAATAGTAGCTTTATAGCCCGGATTAGGCGGCATTTAACAGCGCCTCAGCATGAGATCAAGGCTAACAGAATTAAGCTACTAATGTTAAAGGAATTTTACAGGTGCTATGAAAATGAAATGGATCCGGGCAAGAAAATAATGCTGCGTGAATATCTGGATGCCTATGATAACAAAAACAGACTAAAAGTATGTTATCTGATACTAAAATATAAAATGTTCAAAAGGGGCTTTTTTCAATCCCTCATGACTTTTTACCAGGTACTTTTTTTCTATGATAGAATTGCGGAGGCATGATGAGTATTGTTTGCAACACACGGTGTATGAATGCTACGTTAACCGGCGTGCAGCGGTACACCAAAAATATACTTGATTTTTTCCCTGAACGAATAGAGTGTCTGCAACCTTCTGAAAGATTATCGAGAGGCATTACCGGGCATTTATGGGAGCAGTTTGTTTTAACGCCGAAGCTTCAAAAGCAGTTATTGTGGTCACCAAGTAATTCAGGGCCTTTGAATTATACCAACCAGGTTGTAACCATACATGATGTAGTCTCGGTCGATCACCCTGAGTGGTTTAACAAGAGCTTTGTGAAATGGTACAATTACATGCTGCCCCGGTTATGCAAAACAGCAAAGCATATTATTACGGTATCCGATTTTACAAAAGAACGGTTGATGGAGCTTTTCAATGTTCCTGAATCAAAAATAACAAGGATATATAACGGTTGTGACGATTTGATGAATATTAATGGCAACGGTTCAAAACCATTGTTTATTCCGTTTAAAAATTATGTTTTAGCATTAGGCTCATTGGAACCCCGGAA
>JBQCEA010000036.1:0-2571 GCA_051960695.1 Mucilaginibacter sp.
ACCGTTTCTCGAGCCGTTCAACCAATACCCTTGTCAGCCAATTGCGCAGGGTCATGTCGTCTACCGTGTGGAAAGTGCCCTCGCAGGCTATAAATTGCTGGTTGCCAAAAACTATCTGGTGGTAGCGGTTATATAATTCAGGCGATATCCTATCCTGCAGTTCAAGCGTTGGCAGTTCGCGGCCATCAGGCAAAGTAATAGGCTCATCGTCTCGATATACCACATGCAGTATCACATTCTCATAAGCTTTATCATTGGTATGATTATGTTTATGCCAGTCGGACGAGTTAATATGGATCTCTACATTCCCTGCCCATGTAGTATCGCCGACGCGCATACGCGCATTATGAAAATCGGGCCCTGAATTACTGTTGGGTAGCCCTGCTGAAAACACTTCGATAGGTTCGCCGGTGGTAGTTAGCAGGTTTTCGCGATCGAATAAGCGGAACTTCCAGATATAGTGAAGATGCCATGGCAGCAGTGAAAATGAACGTGCTGCATTGGCACCTGACGGATGATGAAGGCTTCCGGGTTGAATCAAAGGAGTTTCCATTGCTGCATAAGCTGGGCTCTAACGGCGATTATTACACCCAGGCCCAGTTAAAGGATATTGTTAAATATGCCGCTGCCCGTGGCATTATTGTGGTACCCGAATTTGATATGCCGGGCCATGCGCAAAGCTGGTTCGCAGGCTATCCCGAACTGGCAAGTCAGCCCGGACCTTATCGTCCGGGGCCGCGTACACAATGGCAGAATGAACATCCCGACGCTAACCGGCCAAAAGGAAATGGCATAGCTGATATAGTTACGAACATGGAGGCGCCAACCTTTGATCCTACAAATGAAAAAGTATACAAGGTCCTGGATAAGTTTATTGGCGAAATGACGACAATCTTTCCATCAGGCTATATGCACATTGGCGCAGATGAGAACAATGGTATGGCCTGGAAACTTAACCCCGCAATAATGGCCTGGATGAAGGACCATCAAATGCA
Organism: Mucilaginibacter sp.; assembly: GCA_051960695.1. Lineage (GTDB taxonomy): Bacteria > Bacteroidota > Bacteroidia > Sphingobacteriales > Sphingobacteriaceae > Mucilaginibacter. The sequence continues at coordinate 996 of JBQCEA010000036.1, forward strand.
GAGCACAGACGATCTGCAGCGTTATTATGTTGAACGTGCACATGATCTGCTGAAAAAGCATCACCGCCAGATGATAGGCTGGGAAGAGATATACAATGACAAACTGCCGAAGGACGCTATTGTACATAAATGGATACCTGACGGAATGGGTGGTATCATCAAATCACATGGCAGTGCGAACGACTTTGCTTCGCATGGCTATGGTACGCTGATCTCGGTAGGGTTTTACCTGGACGTGTTTATGCCTGCCTACATTCATTATACAAACCCTGTTCTTGATAGTGCCAATAATGCCAACATTCTTGGCGGTGAGGCGGCACAATGGACGGAATTAGCAGATAACTGGAATATTGACGGCAGGATATGGCCCAGGGCCGGTGCTATCGCTGAACGGCTATGGTCGCCTGCCACAGTAAGTGATGTGGATGATATGTACAGGCGTTTGTTTGTGCTCAGCAATGAACTGGATGCACAAGGCTTGCAGCATCTAAGCAATTATGAACGTGCTTTACGGAGATTAACAAACTATGCGCCGACTGATCATTTGAAAATACTGACCGATGTACTGACACCGGTACGCGGCTATAGGAAACTGGTGGGCAATATGATGAAGGGGCCGCAGGCTGCCTATCAAACCACACCGCTTACCGCGGTATCGGATATTGTGTTCATCGATTCCGAGACCAAGCGGGAATTCAGGCAACTGGTGAAAGCTTTTTTAGCTAATCACGATAGAATTACCGAAAACCGCATAAAAACATATCTTACTAACTGGCAGCAGAATGACGCCTTACTACAGCCGTTATTCGCAGGTAATAAACGTTTGCTGGAAGTGCAGGATCATTCCAAAAATCTGGCCGCTGCGGCAGTTATTGGTTTGGACGCCCTGAATAAGATAGATACAGGCGCACAGGCTGATACCACCTGGATACAGCAACAATCTAATGCACTGGACACTTACGGAAAGGCTCATAGTGAAACCGAGATAGCCGTAATTCCTGAGATAGCAGCACTGGTTACAGGACACTTAGCGCCTGAGCCCGCATCATATTCAGCGTTTTAATTGCAGTTATTTTTCCTGATCAGCTGGTTTTAATTCGCTGAATTTACTATTTTGCACGCCTTTTTCAACCTGTATTACAATCCGTGCGAACCTCCTGGAAGTTAACTTTGCTGGTACCGGCTTTTATGCTTATTGCCGCGGTCTCTATGGCCCAGGACAAGAAGCTTATACCTGTTACTAAATACCCTTCCCGGATAAAAGACACCACTACCAAAGTACAACAGGATACTGCTGAGCAAAAGGACCTGAGTGATGTTTTTGAATCAATATTCGTTAAAAACTATAAGCCAGCCAAAGCTGATACCATAGGCCGCAAGCCAATCATATCCTTTGTACCTGCGGTTGGATATTCCTTACAAACCGAGGCTGCAGGTACTATAACGGGCAATATCGTTTTCCGGTCGTCACCCAATTCTAAAATATCGGCCATTACCACCAGCATGGGTTTTACCGAGCGAAGGCAATTTACGCTGCCTATCGTCTCGAACATTTGGACGGCCAATAACAGCTGGC
>JBQCEA010000037.1:0-2716 GCA_051960695.1 Mucilaginibacter sp.
TTCTCTATAGGTGTATTTAATCTGCTGCTGTTCAAGTGTAGTATACAAAGTAAAAAGCCCGTCTTCAAGTTTACCAATGTCACCTATGCGTAAAGGACGATCAGGCAACCAGTTTGCACGATAACCGGTATTGTTAAACATATGCTCCAGATAATATTTTTGTGGAAAACTCATAGTTTTTCAAGCTAAGTGGTTATTACCGGTATATCTTCAAAATATGGTGGCGAAACCTCTCCTATAATCATCGGTTGAGATAACCTAAACTGGTTAAATACAGCAATTTGAAAAGTGCCTCCGGGAGGAAGGTTTACAAAATAATAAAATCCATCATTGCCTGTTACAGAGTAGGCTACATCCAGCCATTGGGCACCATTCCAAATCATCAAGTCCACCCTAACACCAGGCAAAGGGAAGTATTGACCGTAATTGGGGTTATATCGGACCAATTGGCCTCTCAAATTAGTGGCATCGGCATCTTTATACAAGCATATTATGAAGAGTACAACAATTAACAGAACTTTCATTATTTAAAGCATTAATACTGTACAATAAAAAGGTTTTAAATATCGCTAAGTAATTGAAAATTTAATGTTTATGTATAAAGAGTATCATGTATTAGACTAAATTTATATGATATTTTATATTTAAAAAAGCGTAAAAACACCTATTTCGCACCCGTGTTTTAACGGTATAACATAGCCGATAAATTATATATAGGATTGTTTTCAAAATTTTATTTGCAAATCATAAATATATTGGTAAGTTTGTACTTACCGTAAGTTATTGCTTACTGATTGAACTATGAAAAGTGCTGATAAAGCTTTTAACGCTTTAGGCGACCCAACAAGACGCCAAATCTTTGAAAAGCTTCGCGAGAAGCCGCTTCCGGTTGCGGAGATCGCCGATGGTTTGCCTGTGAGCAGGCCGGCAGTGTCGCAACACATTAAGGTGTTGCAGGAGGCTCAACTGATAAGGGTGAAGAAAGAGGGGACTCGTAGTATTTGCCAGATAGATCCGGATGGGCTGATCGCTATGCGCTTTTATCTTGATAATATGTGGAATACGGCATTGAAGGCTTTCAAAAAAGCAGCTGAAGACGAACAGCAAAAACAACAGTCATGATAGCTAACATTCGTAAAGAAGTAGTTGTAGAAGCCTCGCAGCAGGTTGCCTTCGATGTTTTTACACAAAAGATGGACCTGTGGTGGCCCAAAACCCATCATATCGGTAAAACGCCCATGGTTGAATCTGTTTTAGCGCACGGTGTCAAAGGACGATGGTACTCTAAACATGAAGATGGCAGTAAGGTTAATGTGGGCCATGTACTTGCCTGGGATCCGTATGGTCGTTTAATACTTGCCTGGCAGATCAATGGAGAATACCAGTATCAGCCTGATCTGATCACTGAAGTAGAAGTGAACTTTATCCCGGAAGGGCCAAAAACAACGCGTGTTAAATTTGAGCACCGTAACCTCGACCGTTTAGCCGGCGGAAGCAAAGCCATTGCCGAAATGGACGAGGGTTGGCGCTATATCATGAACCTTTATAAGCGAGTAGCAGATGAAGCCTAAATTATTATTACGCATTGCAGCCGGTATTATGCTGCTGCATACTGCCGGGCATACTATGGGAGCCCTGGGTTGGAAAAATGCACCGAACACTGCCGTAAGGCAGATTATTGCCGGAATGGAACGGGAACATTTCGATTTTATGGGCAGATTATCCACGTTGGCTGACTTTTATAACGGGTATGGTATGATGTTCATCTTTGTACTGTTAATGATCACCTGGACGCTATGGCTTTTATCCAACAGTAACGACCGTCGTTTACTTTGGCCGTTAACAGTGTACTTATTTGTACAAGCCGTTTTGGAATATATTTATTTCTTTCCGATGGCTGCAATTATCAGTTTATTGGCTGCAATTGCAAGCGCCTTAGCCTTATATCGGCTTAACAAAGATGAGGCCGCTGCTTGATATTGTTGTATAAAATGCTTATAATTGATTAAGTCTTAGTTAGATATAGCGATCTTATCTCTATAAACCTAACTATATCGTCTTATGTCGGCAACATTATCACCAGTCATGCTTCCCGGTATGGTACAGCAAGCCTCAGCAGGCTCATCGGGTTTTGATGTTAACCAGGTCTTAAGCGCGAACGATGCGAAGGGGCTTAAAGATTCGGGTTATGATTTTTGCATCCGTTATATCCCCCGTGCCGAAAAACTTGCTGCTGGTAATATCACTTATGCCGAAGCGTTGGATATCCTCAATGCCGGTCTGGCACTCATGGTTGTGCAGCATGTGGCACTTCCGGGTTGGTCGCCTACTGCAGACTTGGGTACAGCTTACGGAAGTTATGCTGCAACTTATATTCAGCAATTTGTCGGATTTCCCCCAGGTGTAAATATTTGGTGCGACCTGGAAGGCGTTGCCAATGGCACAACTGCCCAGGATGTAATAGCTTATTGCCGGGCCTGGTATAACGCAGTGAAGGCAGCCGGTTATATACCTGGCATTTACGTGGGTTATGATGTGGTGCTTTCCCCCGAACAACTTTATCAGGATCTGCCTTTTAAGCACTATTGGCGGGCATATAATGGGCCCCAAGTGGCAACACGCGGTTATCAATTGTTACAGAAAATTGAGGTGAGGGTTAATCATATCACGATTGACCCCAATATTATTCAAAGCGATAACCTTGGCGGACTTCCAT
>JBQCEA010000038.1:0-5368 GCA_051960695.1 Mucilaginibacter sp.
GCGAATACTGCTTTGCCAATGATGTACATGGACGATGCCATCCGCGCAACCATAACGCTGATGGATGCTCCGGCTGAAAAGCTTACTGTGCGTTCGTCATATAACCTGGCAGGTATCAGCTTCACCCCGGCGCAACTGGCAAATGAGATCAGGAAGGAAATGTCGGGATTTGACATTAGTTATACAGATAATGATCCGCGGCAGGCCATTGCCGATAGCTGGCCAAAATCTATAGATGACAGCTACGCCGAAAATGACTGGGGCTGGAGGCCGGAATTTGATCTGCCAAAGATGGTTAGCGATATGCTCTTGAATTTGAGCAAGATGGTTTGAGCGAGGCGGATGGCGGTAGGCGGGTGGCGTAAATAGCCAAAAAACTGAAGGACTAACCAGAATAACCTTTACGCTTTCAGCTTTATGTTTATTTTTGCAGATCGGTGCCCTGGACTATCGTCTGTGGGCCATTGACCGGGCACGGCCATGAACCATGACCCATCAACCATGAACTAATAAGAATATGGGAAGAGCATTTGAGTTCCGTAAAGAAAGAAAATTTAAGCGCTGGGCCAAAATGGCGGTCCAGTTTACCCGTTTAGGTAAAGAAATTGCAATGGCTGTAAAATCAGGCGGCCCTAATCCTGATGCCAACTCGCGTTTGCGCACAGCTATACAAAACGCCAAGGCAGTAAACATGCCGAAGGACCGCGTAGAAGCGGCCATTAAACGCGCATCAAGCAAAGATGCCGGCGATTATGAGGAATTAGTATATGAAGGTTATGCGCCACATGGTGTAGCCGTATTGGTTGAAACCGCAACTGATAATACCAACCGTACCGTTGCCAACGTGCGCAGCTACTTTACCAAAACCGGCGGTACATTGGGTAAAACAGGTTCTCTGGATTTTATCTTCACCCGCAAATCGGTATTTACTTTTGAACCAGGCGACCGCGACCTGGAAGAGCTTGAGTTTGAACTGATAGATGCCGGATTGGAAGACCTGTTTGTTGAGGCTGATGAGAATGGCAATGATATCGCTGTTATACATACGGCTTTTGAAGATTTTGGTAAGATGCAAAAAGCTTTAGAAGAAGCCGGTATCGAAGTAAAATCAGCGAAGCTTGAGCGTATCCCGCAGTCGTTCCATGAAGTGAATGAAGAGCAAGTTGCTGACGTAATGAAGCTGATAGATAAGCTGGAAGAGGACGACGACGTGCAGGCGGTTTATCATAATATGCAGGAATAGAGATTAGAGACTGGAGATCAGAGATTAGTTAGTACCGTTCTCTGATTAGAATCTATTTTAATCGATACAAATCCTTTAATCGTGTTCTATGCCACTATTCACATCACGCAGACAGGAAACGAAAGCTAAAGTAACTTTTAGCAACGGCCTGCTTTTTGTTGAAAAAGAAGAGGGCAGTAAACCGCAAGTTTTTCCGTTGGAGTTTTTCCCAAAGCTAATGGAAGCTACCGACGAGGAACGTGCTGACTGGACGCAAACTGAACACGGAATACATTGGAATAAGCTGGATCTGGATGTTGACCTTTGAAGATTTTTTTAGGAAGAAAAAAATAGACTTACTGGCTTTGGAAAAAGCCGAGCCTGCATTATTTTCTGAATTTAAAACCCATTATGAGCAGATGGGCGAGAAAAGCTTCGACCATACCAAAAAGTTTTGGTTCAATAAACTAAGGTTAAGCTACCACCTGGCACCCGAACCCAAAGCTGAAAAGGTTATTATTGAAAATCAACTCGCCGAGCAAACTATCACTGAAACGCTTGAAGAACCTGCTCCGCCAGCTAATGTTGGTTTCAAGCCACGCTTTAAAGCAGGCATGGCCAAACCAGCAGAAAAATCCGAAGAAAAGGAAGAAACAGAAAAGCCTGTTGAAAATACCGAGCCGCCTACTCCAGCACCCGCATTAGGTTTTAAACCAAAATTTAAAGCCGGGGTTACCCAAAGTACTGCATCTCCTACAGAGCCAAAACCCGAGGAGCCTAAAGAAGCTACTGAAAATAAAGAATCATCGACCCCTGCACCAGCTATGGGATTTAAGCCCAGGTTTAAAGCTGGGGTTACCAAAAGTGCTGCAGCGCCCAAGCCTGAAGAGCCAAAAAAATCTTCTAAAAATACCGCACAATCAACCCCTGCACCAGCTATGGGATTTAAGCCCAGGTTTAAGGCTGGGGTCACTAGGCCTGCAAGCCCAACAAGCGATGTTAAAAACCCTGCGGCAGAAGAAAGTGCGACTGTTACGCCGGAAGTGAACGAGGCTGCTGAAAAGAAGGATCAGAATCCACAATTCGAAAAAGAGAAGGCAGCAGCACAGGAACAAGCTGATGCCATGGAAAGAACTGCAGACCAGGAAACACCGGATGAAAAACCTACACAGAATCCCTCTGCCGGAAAACCTGCTTATAAACCCCGCTTCAATATGAAGAATATGAAGCCGAAGGACGAAAAATAAATCATGTCATTTACGAACAAAGGTGGGTTGAGCGTGGTGTGAGGAGAAAACTTATACAGGCGACAAGCATCCATGGTGTATAAGATTTCTCTCGCTTACAGCGAATTGAAATGACATCGCTGTACTTTTACTTCGTATGCGAGAACAACCACGGCATTAAGCCCGGTTCTGCAAATGCATCATCCCAGCTATTGTGACCATCATTTGGATAAAGGGTAAATTTCGGATCGCCGCCTGCTGCTTTTATAGCTTCCACCATAATGATTGAGTGATCGGATGATACAACATCATCCTTCCCGCCATGAAATATCCATAAAGGCACTTTTTTGGCGTATATCTTCGCATTCCCTCCATTATCGCCGCCACAAATGGCAAAAGCCGCAGCGAACACATCAGGTTTACGGCGCAAAATTTCGAATGTGCCCATACCACCCATTGATAAGCCACCAACATACACACGGTGCTTATCTACGTAAGGTTTATCGAGCATTTGAAAAACAAGTCCGAGCAGATCTTTCATGGCCGTGGTTGGCTGACCGCCCTCAACAAAATGAAAAAGCCGCTTGCCTAATGAGTTGGTATCGATCTTGACATTGCTCCAATAACTATCTTTAGGGCACTGCGGAAAAACTACTATGGCAGGATATTTTGCCCGGATGGTATCATTCAGGAATAGTTTTGTCCCGTATTTCAACTGGGCATCATTATCATTGCCCCTCTCTCCGGCGCCATGCAGCACCAGTATCAGGGCATATTTCTGTTTAGGATCAAAATTTTCAGGAAACAGTATGCGATATGGAATAGTATCACCTTTATTGATATACGTCCCCCGTTCAAATGCGGTATTATCCTGCGCTTTGGATGTAAAAGGGAATAGAAGGCATAAAGCCAATAACCCTTTTATAAATGTTTTTACTATTGTCATGGTAAATGTCAGAAAGCTCTTCTTCCGTAAAGTAACGGCTTTTTTGTAAAAACATTCTGATAAATAGTAAAATGGCAGCTGGAACAACAATAGAATAAGCCTTGAACTATTCAGCTAACTGAATTTTGGCTTTTTTACTGGCATTTACGGGTTGCGGAATTTTTACATAATAACCTGTGCCATCATATTCCCGTTTGCGCGGATGAGCCTTGCAGGCATCGCTGCAGCAGCCTTCCATAGCCGTGCCGCACTCATCGCATTGAGTAAAGTGCTCATTACACTCGGGATTGGCGCAATTGATCATCTTATCGGTATGCTTGCCGCAATTGTAGCAAGTGGATATTACGACAGGGTTTACGCTATTCACATCTACCGAGAGCCGGTTATCAAATACATAGCATTTGCCTTCAAAGTCCTTGCCGCCTGCCTCTTTACCATATTTGATAATACCTCCATGCAATTGGTAAACGTCTGTAAAACCTTCGTGAAGTAATAAGGCAGAGGCTTTTTCACATTTGATACCGCCGGTGCAATAAGTCAGGATCTTTTTGTCTTTATATTGGGCCAATTCATTGATCTTGGCCGGAAAGTCCCTGAAATTTTCAATGTCCAGCGTTATGGCATTCTTGAATTTACCTAATGAATGCTCATAGTTCGAACGCACGTCCAGTATCACCACATCGTCGCAGTCCTTCATCTCCATAAAGTCCTTTGGCTCCAGGTGCTTGCCTGTTTTTAATTTGGGATCGATGATATGAGGATCGCGCAGACCGGAATGTACGATCTCCGACTTATAACGCACATGCATCTTAACAAATGAAGGCTCGTCTACTTCGTCAATCTTAAATTCAGTTTTGGTAAAACGTCCATCGGCATGAACAGTGTCCATATAAGCTTTGCAGGCTTCCGGAGTTCCGGAAACAGTACCGTTTAGCCCTTCATCAGCTACAATGATACGTCCTACTAAACCAAGTGATTTACAGAATTTGAGATGATCGGCAGCAAATTGCTCCGCATCTGCTATTGTTGAATAACAATAATAGAGTAATGTGTTGTACTTTGCCATAAAACATCGATACTGCTGCAAACAGCGTGAAATGCGATGCAAAGTTACGATTTTTAGCTTAAAGCAGAAAGCCCAAAGCAAAAAGTTAAGGGCTCTTTAAAAATCCGAAATCGAAAATCCGACTTCCGACTATCACACTACCTTATTCCATAGAATATCCTGAACCCTTGCAGGAATTTGTGACTGCCTTCATAAGATACGCCATAATCTATCCGGAAAATGAAGCGCTGTACGCCCACATAAAATTCAGAGTAGTTGCGGTTATTGTTAGTGGTAAGATAATTCACACCTACGATCTCATCGAGTTTCAGCCAGCGCAGTAACGGCACCTTGCTAAAAAAGAAACCGGCAAAGTTGTGCTCGTAGTGTGCTTCCAGGTACGGCCCGTCGGTACTGTAAAGATAGAATGGCAAGAAGTGAAAGCTGCCTGGTGTTGGATCAAAAGTAGTACCCTGGTTACCCTGAAAGTGATTATAATCCATGAAGTATAACCGGCTGTGATTAAAGAAATCGCCCCCCTCAAACTTAAAGGATGAAAATCCGAGTACGCCATTGTTCATGTGTTCCTGGTACAACTCAACGGATGCAAAATCGTAATTCACATCCGAGCCAAATACGCCATTGATCCCTTTACGATAACGTACTATAACCTGCGGATAATCTGAGGGCAGGTATGTCCTCCTCATTGGCCGGGTTATATATTGCTGATCAAAAGTGAATGTAAAGCTGGTTGTAAAAGTCAGCGCCTGGTTTTGCGGAAACAGCAACGAATGATCATTCGCCGGGGCATTGGGCATTAATGGGTTATTGGATGTCAAATGCCTGTCCGCATAGGTGTTAATAGCATAAAACGATGTGTTGTACAACTGCGTCCGGTTGGCGTAAGACAATTCGCCCTGCCAGAGTAT
>JBQCEA010000039.1:0-2521 GCA_051960695.1 Mucilaginibacter sp.
ATAGTAAAGAAGGTCTATGACATTGATGATGAAACAACATGACTTTTAATATTACCGAAACGGTAGCAGTAAGCAGCGTTTTAAAATAGGTAAACGTTCTGCCGTAAAACAGGAACCGGGGACTTCAGGTTATTAGAAGGAAAGGCATCAAATTTGGAAAGGCCTTATTTCTATGATTGAAAAGCTACGCTTGCCGGTATCCTTGCTGGACAATGACTTCTATAAATTTACGATGCAACAAGCGGTTGTACGCCTGTTTCCGCAAGCCATGGCACGTTATCATCTGATCAACCGGGGCGGGCATCATTTTCCGCCAGGTTTTGCAACTGCCCTACGCGAACGCGTTGACGGCATGGCCACGCTTCAGCTTACCCGGCACGAAAAACAGTTCCTGGTTAACAACTGCCCTTACCTGGACCCGCTTTATCTCGATTTCCTGGAGGGCTACCGTTTTGACCCGCGGGAAGTGGATATAGATCAGGAAGGAGACAGGTTAACTGTCGCTATAGAAGGGCACTGGTACCGCACTATCTTGTGGGAAGTACCGCTGATGGCTATGATATGTGATCTCTATTATCAAATGACCGGCGCTATTCCCATTCCGGATGAGGAAGTAATTAGCCGGACAGCAGAAAAGATTGGCCGTTTCCGGTCCATCGGTGCTAAAGTTGCAGAATTTGGTACCAGAAGGCGCTACAGTTACCATGTGCACAGGCTGGTGCTGGAAAGTTTGCGTGCAAATGGCGGCAGTGCATTTGTCGGTACAAGTAATGTTCACCTGGCTATGCTGTATCAAACCAGGCCGATAGGTACACACGCGCACGAGTGGTTTATGTACCATGCAGCGGCGTTCGGTGTTAAACAGGCCAATGTCCTTGGCTTGCAGCATTGGGTAGATGTGTACCGGGGCGACCTGGGCATTGCACTTTCAGATACCTACACTACTGAAGTGTTTTTCAGGCAGTTCGATAAGCTATTCGCCAAACTGTTTGACGGTGTAAGGCAAGACAGCGGCGATCCGCTGGCATTTGCCGACAGGCTGATAGCTCATTACCAAAAAATGGGCGTTGACCCGAAGAGCAAAACGATCATCTTTACTGATTCGCTTGACTATGAGAAGGCGGCCCGTATCAGCGAACACTGTCATGGCAGGATCGGCTTTTCGTTCGGTATAGGCACCAACCTGAGCAATGATGTTGGCGTTACGCCGATGAATATTGTGATCAAAATGACGGCGGCTAAACCTTTCCATGCAGACTGGACATCTGTGGTCAAACTGTCCGATAGTCCGGGCAAATACACTGGGGACGAAGAAACCATCGGCCTCGTCAAAGCAATATTAAACATAGCAGAGTGAGCGATGGAAACGGTTGAGGTAACAAGTATCGAGGAGTATCTGCAATTGATCAAAGAGCGTAAAGCGCAGGGAACCGCCGCAGGGACTGATGAAGACTTCCTGTTCCGCGGACAGGTAACCGATTCGCCGCTGCTGCCAAAGATCTGCCGGCTTCACGCCAAAGGCGACATCCTGGAAATAGAGCAAAAGCTGCTCAGCGAATTCAAGCGGACAAATCCCTTGCTGATCGAGCAACTACGCCCGATGGACGATTGGGATTATCTCACCCTCGGCCAGCATTTCGGGCTGCCTACGCGCCTGCTCGACTGGACAAATAATGCACTGACCGCCCTCTGGTTTGCAACAGCGAATACAGACTGGTATCCGGAGGCAAAGCCTGAGTATGCACTGGTATGGCTGCTGATGGCCGAAACAGGCGACTTTGATGTCGACTTAGGGCAGACGCACCCGTTTGCAACCAAAGAAACCAAACTTATCAGGCCCAGGATCATTAAACAACGCATCAATAACCAGTCGGGAATGTTTAGTGTCATGTCATCAGATGATCTGAAAACGAAGCGTTACCTGGATGAAAGCGATTCCTACAAAGAAAAACTGGTCAAGATCAAAATATGTAAGCAAAGCTTTGCTGATATCCGTAATGATTTGAATACTGTTGGCATAAATGCTTTTACTATTTTCCCAGAACTGGAGGGCCTATGCACTTACCTTCAGTGGCGGTATTTTGATCAGTAAGTAAATAAGAACATGGAACGCTTTTTTTCCGGCACCAGCAACCTGGTCTTACCCGTTAAAAATAAAACCTTTTTTCCGCCGGAATTTCGGGAACAAACGAGGTTGACCTACTATGCTTCCCTGTTCAACTCGATAGAGATCAATGCCAGCTTTTACCGTATGCCCAACCCGCGTACGCTCATCAAATGGTCAACTGAAGTGCCCGAAGACTTTGTATTTACTTTTAAGCTGCTAAAAGACATTACACATGCGCAGCAACAGCAGTTCGATATGCGGCCTGTACCAGAGTTTATGAACATTATCAGCGCTATGCCAAAACGCGGGTGCCTGCTTGTTCAGCTGCCGCCCAAATTTGGGCCGGATATTATGCAGTTAACGGCTCTATTAGTGGAATTACAGGCGTATGGCTGGCCTGTTGCGGTAGAGTTT
>JBQCEA010000040.1:0-2831 GCA_051960695.1 Mucilaginibacter sp.
TCTTATGGCTAATTCCATCAGGTCTGTTTCCAGGCCGATCTTTTGCTGATCTAAAATGTATAGTGGCTTTTTGAAGTCGGGCGAACGTTTCGCGATCTCTTCCTGCAATATCTTTACCTCTGCATTCTGACAACCTAAACTTAACACTGTTGCACCGGCCACGTTAGGGTGGGTGATATAACCTGCCAGCAAGCCGCAAAGGGTGGTAGCATCCTGGCGTGTACCGCCGCAGCCGCCGTGATGGGTCAGGAATTTAACGCCATCTACATTCGGGAATAATTTGTTGTGTCCGCCTTGTTCGGTACCACGACCAATTTCAGTATACAAGACTTCATCCAGGCCACCGCCTGAACGCACAATATCGATCAGCTGCTGTGCCTTTACTTCATAAGTCTTTTTACGGCCGTATCCAGGTGGTTTTACCAATGCTTCCTGCAGCACTTCTGTATTACGGTTCTCGCAAAAAACCATCGGTATTACCAGCCAGTAGTTAGCCGTACCTACGCTGCCATCTTCACGGTGATAACCGTTAAAAGTAGCATTGGCCCATTTGCTAACATCCGGTTTATCCCAATTAGTGTGGTTTTTTCCTGCTGAAAACCCGCTTGCCGCATGTTTAACATTGCTGGTAGATAATAAGCCACCTGCTGGAATTTTGCTTTGAGCACGGCCTACCAATACGCCATACATGATGATCTCGCTGCCCTCTGAAATATCATTAATAGCGAATTTATGCTTAGCAGCTATAGGTTCAATCACTTTATAAGTTTTGTCCTGGTAAGCAACCTCTTCACCGGCTTGCAGGTCGGTAAGTGCCACCAAGACATTATCTGAAGGATGTATTTTCGTTATTCTTTGTTTCATGATCTTATTATAATGAAGTAATGCTTTCGTTAAGCGGTTTCTCTGCCATTATCCTATCCAATTGCGCTGTTACCGCTTCTTTAAAGCCGGGCAATGTAGTTAAGTCTGTATCCCAAAGGTCTTTGTTTTTCAGGATGTTTTCAACAACTACGCTGTTATTTCCTGATTCCCATACTTTGCTGAAGTAAGATGCCTGGCTATCATTCACAGTATACGTTTTGTTGTTTGCCGAGCCTGCATAACTTCCATCTGCTTGTTGCGTCACTTTCATAAAACGAATGAAAGCCGCAAAACCCAATGCCATAGAAGGTGGAACGGTGTTATATTTTTTGTAGTAATTTAACAGCAATGGAATAACACGCAGCTTAAGTTTTGCCGAATATTGCATGGATATACTGATCCACTCATGGCGGATATGCGGATTGCGGAACCTGTCGAGCACTTTATTGGCAAAGTCAACCGCAACTTCATGATCGATCGTATAAGGTATTGATGGTATGATCTCTTTAAATGCCAGTTCCGAGATAAACTGCACGAAACCATCATTGTCCATTGCTTCTTTAACCGTATTAAGGCCTGACAAGAATGCTACTGCACAGCTTAAGGTATGTGAACCGTTAAGCAGGCGCAACTTTAACTCCCTGAACAAACCAATATCAGGTGTGATCACAACACCCTTATCTACCTGGCTAAATAATAAAACCTCTTTCACTTTGTCGTCACCTTCAATTGCCCATAGGCTATAGGTTTCCGACATGATATGCAGATCATCAGTATAACCTCGTTTGTTTGTAAGCTCTTCAGCCAGCGACTTTTCAGGTTTGCCAGGAACTATCCTGTCTACCAATGAACTGCAAAAGCTATTATTGCTTTCCAGCCAGTCCATAAATGCAGGCTCCAGCTTATTTAAATGAGCCAGTTCCAAAACTATGGCTTCCAGTTTTTTGCCGTTGTCTACGATAAGTTCGGTAGGGATAATGATCAAACCACTTTCAGGCGAACCGTTGAACGCCTTATAACGCTCATATAAAATCGCCAAGAGCTTGCCAGGATAGGATGCAGGCGGTTGTTTACGCACATCTTCTTTAACCAATTGAATGCCCACCTCGGTTGTGTTGGAAATGATGACTTGCAGATCAGGGCTTTTCGCTACTTCCAGAATTGCAGCCCAGTCTTTTGCGGCGGTCAGCACCCTGCTAATGGATGAACAAACCACTTGCTCACTTACTTCCTTTGAGTTCTCGATGCCTTTTGAATAGATGGTATATAGGCTATCTTGCTTGTCAAAATCTGTTGTTGAGCCAGTATCAGTTGATTTGATAACCACCACACGGCCATTAAAAACGCCCTGGCGGTTTGCTTTGTCGATGAAATAATCTGGCAAGCCACGCAGTAATACGCCCGTACCAAACTGCAACACTTTCTCCGGTAATTCAACCACTTTATCATCAGGCAATTGCAGCCCTTCAGCGTTGATCTTTTTTAAGTTATATTTTGATAAAATCATATTCATTTATGGTAATAGTCGTTCATTAAAAGTTTTCAGCATCCCAGTTGTCTTTTCCGGCAAGAACATTTTTAACCGTATACTTTTTAGCCTCGCTGGCAGTAAGTTGGTGCGACCATGCTGCCCGACCGGAAACATTTGCGTTTGGGCCTGAGCTTTTAAATTCGGCATAATAAGCTGTTTTTTCATTATCGGGGTTACGCCAGTTATCCCATCCTATGGGAGCAACCGGGGTGTTGATCTCGGTGCAGATATATACTACTTTAGCATCGGGTCGCCAGGGCCTGCCAAGATATACTCTTTTCACGCCAGTATCAGCTAACAATTTGCAATCCAAAAATACAAAACCGAACGGCTGTCGTGGGGTTGTAGCTGCAGCCGTAATGTATGAATTGCTGAGATTTTTGATCACGCAATGATCAAAAACCGCGGTCGCCTCGCCGAAAATCAAATCCGTGGT
>JBQCEA010000041.1:0-2991 GCA_051960695.1 Mucilaginibacter sp.
ACGGTGATGCCAGTCCGCTATTTGGTTCTGGTGTTGGTGCTGATCCTAAACGTCCGAATGTAAATATTGTAGAGCTAAGACAAGGCGGAACGACCCTGCCCGACAGAGATTACTATCTAAAAGACAATGAGCGCAACCGTAAAATAAAAGAGGCATATCATAAGTATATCGTCACCTTATTTACCCTGACCGGTACAAGTGCAGAACAAGCTGAAAAAGACGCTGCAACTATACTAAGCATCGAAACTGCACTAGCAAAGGCACAATTGAGCCGAGTAGAAATGCGTGATCCGGACAAGACCTACAATAAGTTTGTTGTAACTGGTTTTGATAAAACCACACCGCATTTGAATTGGTCGCAGTTACTACCAGAAATGGAGCTGAACCACGTAGATACAGTACTTGTGGCCCAGCCAGACTTCTTTAAATCAGCTGATGCGCTTTTAGCTTCAACGCCTGTTGAAGACTGGAAAGTTTATCTGGAATGGAATATGCTGAAAGGTTCGGCTTCTGCATTGAGCTCACCTTTTGTAAAAGCAAACTTCGAATTCAGCAGCGCATTGAGCGGCCAGAAGGTACAAACTCCGCGTAATGAAAGAATGGCCAATATGGTTGACGGCGGACTGGGCGAATTGTTAGGCCAGCTTTATGTGAAAAAATACTTCACACCAGCTGCTAAACAATATATGGTAAACCTGGTGAATAATCTGAAAGGCGTATTAGGCGACCGTATTAAACGCCTCGACTGGATGAGCGAAGCAACCAAAGAACATGCGCTTAAAAAGTTAAATGCCTTTACCGTAAAGATAGGCTATCCGGATAAATGGCAGACTTATGATGGTTTGGAGATCGTACGCAACGATTATTATGGCAACCTGAAACGCATCTCAAAATGGAGATATAATTACAACATTTCACAATTGGGTAAACCGGTTGATAAAACCCGTTGGGGCATGACTCCGCCAACAGTGAATGCATACTATAATCCAACTAACAACGAGATTGTATTCCCTGCTGGTATCCTGCAATTTCCATTCTTTGACTTCAAAGCCGACGACGCTGTAAACTACGGCGGCATAGGTGCAGTTATTGGCCACGAAATGACCCACGGCTTTGATGATCAGGGCAGAAAATTTGATGCTAATGGTTCATTGCACGACTGGTGGACAAAGGATGATGCTGATAAATTTAAAACTCGCGCCGACCAGGTAGTTGCCCAATACAACGCATTTACGGTACTTGATACAATGCACGTAAATGGCAAATTAACCTTGGGCGAGAATTTGGCCGACCTTGGCGGTTTGAATATTGCCTACGAAGCATTCAAACGTACCAAAGAAGGTCAGTCGAACACAAAGATCGAGGGCTTCACTCCCGATCAGCGTTTCTTCTTATCATGGGCGCAGGTATGGCGCGGTTCTCAACGTCCGGAAGCTACTGCACAACGTATCTTAGTTGATCCGCATTCACCTGAAGAATACCGTTGCAATGCGCCTATCAGCAATATGGATGCTTGGTATGCGGCATTTAACATTCAGCCCGGTGACAAATACTATAAAAAGCCTGAAGACAGGATACATGTGTGGTAAGAAGCCTCACCCTAAATCCCTCTCCGAAAGAGAGGGACTTTAACATCAAAGCCTGGTTAATTGCCGGGCTTTGATGTTTTAAAAGCTTGGATTAGTCTTTTTTGTTCCCGAGGCAGCAATCTTATTTGTAACTATAATATTGCCACAATAATCTGTTTCTCGAATACTCCAATAATAAAACAATCTATCTACTGCAACCAATACAACCATTTAAACCTTTACAACTATCTTTGCTCAAATGATCATTCATCAATTTTATGATAAGGGCCTGGCCCATGCTTCATATGCCATTGTGCGGTTAGGCAAGATGGTTGTTATTGACCCGGCACGTGACCCGCACTCCTATTATGAGTTTGCTGCTTCGCATGATGCCGATATTGTTGGCGTTATCGAAACGCATCCCCATGCTGATTTTGTGAGTTCACACCTGGAAATACACCAAACCACAGGAGCAACCATTTATGTAAGCAAACTGCTTGGCGCTGAATACCCCCATGAAAGTTTTGATGATGGCGATGAGATACAATTGGCTGATATTAAATTAATAGCACTCAACACACCAGGCCATTCGCCTGATTCTATCTGCGTTTTATTGCAGGACGAAGATGGTAACAATAAAGCTGCTTTTACTGGCGACACGCTATTTGCCGGTGATGTTGGCCGGCCCGACTTACGGGAAAATGCCGGTAATATAACCGCAGCCAAAGAGGAACTGGCACGCCAGATGTATCATTCAACCCGCGATAAGCTGATGCGCCTGCCACACCATGTCGTGGTATATCCGGCGCACGGCCCTGGCTCGTTGTGCGGTAAAAGCATCAGCCCTGATCTTGAAAGCACCATAGGACGTGAGTTGCGCGAGAATTATGCCCTGCAGTTGATGGATGAATTGGCCTTTGTTAAAATGCTAACAGCCGATCAGCCATTTATGCCGAAATATTTTGGTTATGACGTGGATCTCAACAAGAAAGGTGCTGAACCATTGAATACGGCCATTGCATCAGTCCCCAAATTAAAGAAAAATGCAAAGCTGGACAGCAGCGCTTTGATAGTAGACGCCCGGCCGCAGGTAGAGTTTAAAAAAGGACATTTGCGAGGCGCCATGAACATACAGGACGGCGCGAAATTTGAAACCTGGCTTGGATCGATCATCGGGCCGGAAGAATCTTTTTACCTCATCGTTTCTGACGATGACAGTGCGAAAAATCTCATCCGGAAAGCCGCGAAAATAGGCTACGAAAAGAACATCAAAGGCGTTCTGCTTAATCCGGATAATGCTACCGAAAAATTACCTGCGCTGGATACTACCGACTACCAATTTCACCCTGACCATTACACGGTAGTGGATGTGCGCAACTGGGGCGAAATAGCCAATGGTAAAATATTTAAGCATTCTATTTCT
>JBQCEA010000042.1:0-3604 GCA_051960695.1 Mucilaginibacter sp.
AGTAAATTTTTAAAATGCATAAAACTTTGGTTGAGCGGTTTATTGATTAGTGTAATTGGCTTATTTATTGTTTGACTGGGATAACCATATCCTGATCAAAAAAACTTAAAACGAGCTTCCTTAAGGAGGAGCACTTTTATGGGCTTGGGTCTTCATAACAAAAGGTTTGAAATTAGAGTAAAGTGTCTTTAGGTTCTAAATCTCAAGACCATTGCCAGCTACAGCCTTAATCATCCAACAACCACATTCATCCGAACTGCATTTCGCAAAAATCTCAAGAAGTTGTTTATTAATTAATTGGTTTAAAAAGCTAATTAAATGTAATCAAAAAAGTTGTTTGTTACAAGTATTTTGATCGTATACATAGCTCTCTTAAACAAAGTAAAAAAAGTGTGACAAAATTACCTATTTGTTTACCGAGAATATAAGGTTAAACGCCTTTATAAAAACGCAATAATTTGATAAGCAGATGTTTGCAAAGTAATAGTTAGTAGAAAATATAAACATAATTTAACCATTTAGTATATTAATTTAACACCAATGGCACTATTACTGTTTTTTTAATATTTAAATAAACAAGAATAATAACGGCGTAAAATCTCAGGATTTGGCTAATCCGTCAACAGCTTTTATCGACATTATCTTTTGATCGAACTGATCGCTTGGCACAAGTGCTTTAGCTTTTATGCGCATCTTATACACATAAATGGTATTTACAGAATACTCCAGGATGTTGGCTATCGTTTCATTGTCATTAATACCCAAACGCATCAGTGCGAATATGCGCAGGTCGGTATTTAATACTTCATGGTCTTTAGGCCATATCTGGTCTTCTTTCTTTAATAAGGAATTGAAAGTGCTGATAAAATTGGGGAATATCTTTAGAAACACATGGTCGAACGTATAGAACAACGTTTCGCGTTCCTTTTTTATGTTGATCTCATTAACTGATAGTAGGATATCTTCATATTTTTTTGTCGCTACTTTCCGTTCGATGTTCCTTTTAAGCTTTTCAAGTTTCAATATATACCCGGATATCACATTGAAAAAATATCCGATATATTCCTCTTTAATATGAGTGTCTTCTATTAGTTTTTCATTTATATTTTCCAGCAATATATTCTTCTCTTCAATAATTCTTTCCTTAACCTTTACTCTTTTTAGCTGTATAAACACTATGAATGACACCAATGAAAATATTACAGCGATAACTGCAATGGATAAGAAATACTTAAGGAATCTATTCTTTTCATTTTCAGTAATAAGGATCTTGTTTGCCGCAACAATAGGCAAAACAGCCGCTATTTTCATCTTCCGCAATCTTGCGTCATAAAAGTCAGCGTCATTCATGGCCTGCTGCATAAAAGTGTAAGCATCCTTAACATCACCGTCGTGATATAATTCCGACCCCAGTTTAAAAAGGGCCAGCGTCTCTTTCGTGGATGAACGAATATCATTTATTGCACCTTCGGCCATTAAATAAATCCGCCTATCATGCTGGTCGGAATCATTATAAAAGAAACTAAGACCTGTAGCTACCATAGCACGCTGGTGTTCAGTCAATTTATAGTGCTCCAGCAGTTCAATATATTGCGGACAGGGCTGTTGTGTTTGCCCTGAAACCACCATTTTGTTGCCCGAATAGTAAAGTTTCTCAAATGTATTGGGCTTTGAAAGGTTGATAGCTGAATCAATATATCTCACGGCCTGCTTTTGATCGAATGGGGAGTAATTTTTATCACTGTTATAATCGGCCAGATCCGAATAAGCCCGGGACTTTGTTGAATAATAATCTATTTTGGCATCATTGCTTAACCCATGTATATCTATTTTATCCAGGCATTCAAATGTTTCCTTAAACATGCCTGATGATAACAACAGAAAACCCAGTTTAATTTTGCTTTCGTTAAGATGTACTAAATTATGTGACAGGATACTTAAACTGATGAGCTTTTCGGTATATACATAGGCTGAATCTGATTGATAAACTTTGTATTCTTCATAGAGCTTACTGCAAAGGTCATATTGCGCATTAAGATTAGTAGATGATGTACTCTGCAGCCTAATCTTTAGAGCTTTTATACGTGCTTCCTTCTGATTGTCGTAGATCTTTTTCTTCGAAAGCTCAATTTTTAACTGATTTAATATGCTGTCTGTTTTGGCTGATGAAAAAGCGGAATTAACAAAAAATACCAGTATCAGGAACGGTATAAAAATTCTCATGCTAAATTGGTTTATTGGAACACCTAAACTAATCTTTTAAAACAATAATAAAAAGTGATTTTAAAGGAGATTGGACTCTCCTTATACTGGAAATAGCAAAGTCAATGAAAACCAGATCGATTATATTTCCGTGTATGCTACTCGTCAAAGATCAGGGAAGATCATTATGATATTTATCGAGAAGATTAAGCAAAACTCCATTGGTCCAGCCAAAACCATCCTGTAGTGGATACTCGCCTCCGCCGGCCTTTGCATTGGTATCTACTACATTGTATTTCTCCATCAACTTGCCTGTATCATTAAATACTTTAAGGTTAGTGCTGATCCAGTCTTCGGCGATTGAACGCGCCAGGCCCGTGTTGCCATATTTATTCAATCCGTCAATGGCCATATATTGTAATGGCGCCCAGGCATTAGGACTGTCCCACTGCTGTCCCGAACGATCAAAAGTGGTGACCAAACCACCCGGCTTCATGAATTTATTCTTTATCATCAAAGCCATTTTAGCTGCTTGCTTTTCATTGGCAATTTTAAATTCCAGTGGATAGATGCCAGCTAACGTTACATGAGGCGTAATTTTCTTCTGCGTCCAGTTGTAATCCATAAACCATCCATACTTTTCGCTCCACGAATATTTTTGAATGGCTTTTTTCCGAAGTATTGCTTTTGTTAGATAAACCCTATACTCTGCGCCATTGCCTTTTAATTGGTATGATCTCGCAATGGAAAGTTCCAGGTTATATAATAAACAATTCAAATCAACAGGAATGATAAATGTGGTTTGAATGGTTTCCAGTTTGCCTGATGTATCCATCCATCGCGTGCTAAAATCCCATCCTGATTCGGCTGCGGCTCGTATATTACGGTAGAAATCGCCTGGCTTTTGTTTAGTTAGCTTAGCTGCAGTGACGTCCTTCTTATAGGATTCTTCTCTCGGCAGATCTGATTCATCCCAATAACGGTTCAAAATTTCACCATCCGGCATGCGTACTGAATTCCGATAAGCCTGCCCCGGCTTTAGTTTTTCTGCCCCTCTCATCCAGAACTCGTATTCTTTTACAAGTTCAGGCTGATATTTTACGACCACTTGTTCGCCGTCGTCCTTAGCGAGCAGATCGAGCATCATCGAAAAGAACGGTGGCTGCGAACGTGTTAAATAATAGGTACGCGTGCCATTAGGTATAAAGCCGTATTTATCGATCAGATAGGCAAAATTACCGATCTTGTTTTCAATGATCTGCGTTTTATGGCTTTCCTGCAAACCCAGCATGGTGAAATAAGAATCCCAGTAATATGTTTCACGGAACCTGCCGCCTGGTATGATAAAATCATGTGGTACGGGTAGCAGCGATGAATATTTAGGAATAGTATCATGCCTGCG
>JBQCEA010000043.1:0-11066 GCA_051960695.1 Mucilaginibacter sp.
CGAATCGATAATTAATTCTTTTATCAACTGCTACTCCATTTCTTAAAGCGGCCGTATTTAGCCGCTTATTAGTGGTAAAACCATAACAGACCTTTTACTGCTAAAGCAGCAAAAAGTTGCCAGGGGCAACTTATTTCTTCTTGTGTCTGTTTTTTCTTAAACGTTTTTTACGTTTATGGGTAGCCATTTTGTGTCTTTTACGTTTTTTACCGCTCGGCATAATAATAAGTTTTTAAATGAATTTTAATTTTTTAGTTCCTTTATGTATTGATCGATCTTTTGACCGATGATGGGGTCTGGGATCATTTGTTTGCATTTCTGATAAGCATCAATGGCTTCTTTTTTCATGCCAAGCTGCTTATAGCTTTCTGCAAGGTAAAAATATGGTTCAACCTCGGGCTTTTGGGCTATCATGTTCTTAAAGCGGGCTACAGCTTTTTCAAACTGCCCCGACTTCATGGCGAACAAACCGAGATTTAAATTAGCATTCCTGTTATTCGGGTCCTTCTTCACTACATCCAGCAGCATCATGATACCCTGCATTGGCGAACCGCCGTTCGGGTCGGTAATGCCTGAACTTGTCTCGTTAACATAAGCCACGCCAAGACCAGTTTTTGCATCCAGGTTTTCAGGCTGCTGTTTTACAGCGTTCTTAAATGCTTCTATCGCGTTGGCAACAAAAGCCGGTTGTACCGCTGTGTCTGTTGATGACTTGTAGGCATCATTAAAATGAGTACCAGCATTCATCCAGTCGCTAAAAGCATTGTCTTTCCTGGCAGCTTCGAGATAATAAAATGCTGATGGTGCAGGCTGGCCGTCATCGTCCCACTGTTTAGCCAGCTTTTTTTCCAGGCTAAGCTTTGCGGTATCTGTACTTGCATTCTTGAGCTGGTTTTCCAGGTCGTTTATTGTTGCTGCAAGTGCAGCGCCAATAGCTGTTTTAGCTGGTGCGGACACATCCTCTACCGTTACATTTGTTGCGGCAGGCTTTCCGCCTGCTACCACACCTGAACCAGCTTTGGGTACTTTCGGTTTTACCAAACCCTTAACCGGCTGGAGGTACAAATAACCAGAAACGACAAATACTGCCGCAATTACGATTATCTGTTTACCCCTCACACCCATAAAAAATTATTTTGCAGCTTTTTTGTTACCTGATTTTACTTTTTCAACAAAGGTTTTTGCAGGTTTAAAGCTTGGAACGAAGTGTTCCGGAATAATTATAGCTGTATTTTTAGAAATGTTACGAGCTGTCTTTTTTGCTCTCTTTTTTACTACGAAACTACCGAAGCCTCTTACATAAACATTCTCGCCGCTAACCATTGAAGACTTAACTACCTTGAAGAACGCTTCTACGGTCTCTTGCACATCAACTTTTTCGATACCTGTTTTTGATGAGATCTCAGCTATAATTTCTGCCTTAGTCATATCAGATTTTCTTTAATAAATGTATTAATAAATGTATAAATACTTAACTGTTTTGGGGTTGCAAAAGTATTGGTTTATTAACAAAGATTGAAATAATTAACTGTTTTTTTTTGTAAGGACTGTTTTTGGAACATAAACGTTACAAATCAGATACAATTGCGTGATTTGCAGATTACTTTTGAAGCAATGAACTTTTCTGATGAACTAACCAGCTGGTACCTCAAAAATAGACGCGACCTGCCCTGGCGCAAAACAAACGATGCATACGTGATCTGGCTTTCGGAGGTTATACTGCAGCAAACCCGCGTAGACCAGGGCATGCCTTACTTTTATCGCTTTCTTGAAAAATATCCGGATGTAATGGCATTTGCCGCAGCCAGTGAGGACGAAATATTAAAGCTCTGGCAGGGATTGGGTTACTATTCCCGTGGCAGAAATATGCTTAAGACTGCCAAACAAGTTGTTGAACATTATGGCGGTAAATTTCCCGAGCAATACAACCAGTTACTGGTCTTAAAGGGCATCGGCGAATACACTGCTGCTGCCATATCCTCTTTTGCGGCAAACGAGCCCCGTGCGGTTGTAGACGGCAATGTGTTCCGGGTACTGGCAAGGTATTTTGGCATTGAGGAACCTATCAACTCACCTGCCGGGAAAAAGATATTTCAATGTATTGCGAATGAGATCTTAAATAAAGAACATGCAGGATTGCATAACCAGGCAGTAATGGAATTTGGCGCCATATTATGCAAACCTAAAAACCCCGATTGTTCCAATTGTCCCGTTCGGGACGGATGTTATGCATTTGGTAACAAAAAAGTTACATTCCTGCCCAGGAAATTAAAAACAGTAAAAATGCGTGAACGTTTTTTTAACTACATTTTATATACCGATGGCGATAAAGTGTTGATAAACAAGCGTGGCGACCGGGACATCTGGGCTAACATGTACGACCTGCCTTTGATTGAAACCAGTTCTTATATGCCTTCTGATAACGTAATGGAAATTTTACAATCGAACGAATACTTTGGAAATGGCACCAAAGCGATCCGCTCGTTTACTGTCAAAAAACACATCCTGACACATCAGCACATAAATGCGCAGTTTATACAGATTGACAGACCCCCAATTAAATTAGAACAAAAATGGTTTTTCATAGAAGTAAAAAATTTCAAATCATTAGCTTTGCCAAAAATCATCAATATATTTATAACTAATTTTTTTAATTTGTAAATAATTTTACTGTTTAGTTAAACTATGTCTGGAATAAATAAGGTAATCCTGATCGGTCATTTAGGAAAAGACCCCGAGGTTCGTTATCTGGAAGGTGGGGTTTCGGTAACAAGTTTTCCTTTGGCAACTTCAGAAACCTACAATAAGGATGGTCAAAAAGTAGAGCAAACCGAGTGGCACAACATTGTTATGTGGCGCGGCCTGGCTGATGTGGCTGGAAAATTTTTGCAAAAAGGCAAATTGGTGTATATAGAAGGAAAATTGCGCACCCGTTCTTTTGAGGATAAGGAGGGAGTGAAAAAATACACTACTGAAGTGGTTGCGGAAAATTTTACAATGCTTGGCCGTAAAAGCGATTTTGAAGAGAACAACGGTAATAACAATGGCACCCGGCAGAATGGTAAACCTACAGCTGAGCAGGATACATTTGGCCGCGATACCTCTGCTGACGATCTTCCGTTTTAGGTTTTGTACAACCATAAAAAATCCCTCTGACCAATTGATCAGAGGGATTTTTTATGGTTAATAATTATACTATTATCTGCCTCCCGGCGGGCAATGTTGCTTTAGATAGTTAGTAAACAAAGTGCGAAGGAATAGCGTGGTACCCTCGCCCTCAAATATGCCGTGTGAACGGTTCGGATACGACATCAGTTGGAACTGCCTGTTGTATTTGATCAGTTCATTGATCAGCAGCTCGGCATTCCGGTAGTGTACATTATCATCGCCTGTACCGTGCATGTACAGCAGGTTGCCGCGCAGGTTCTTCGCATAAGTAACCGGCGAACCTTTGATAAATGGCTCGCGGCTTGCAGAATCAACCGGCACACCCATATAGCGTTCCTGGTAAATGTTATCATACGAAAGCTGCCATCCAACCGCAGCAACGGCAATACCGGTTTGATAAAGGTCGGGGTATTGGAACAACAGGTTGAGTGTTGTTGAGCCACCACCGCTCCAGCCATGTACTGCAATACGTGTTGAATCCACGAACGGCCATTTCCGTATCTCTTTACAGCCCATCGCCTGGTCGCGAATGTTGATGATGCCTATGTTCTTATAAATAGAATGACGCCATGCAGCCCCTTTAGGCGCTGGTGCACCACGACCTTCAATAGCCATATAGATATAACCATCATCAGCCATATTACCCACGTATAACCCATTTCGGCCAACACCCCAACGGTCGGCAACCGTAAGGCCGGCCGGCTCGGCATAAACTGAGAATACTACCGGATATTTCTTTGTTGAATCAAAATTGGATGGTTTAACCATCCAGCCATCCATCTCGATGCCGTCCACGGTTTTAACTTTAAAGAAGGTTGGTTTGTTCTTAGCATCCTTCTTTACTGCCATGTGTGTCCCGCTAATGTGCCTGTTATCTGGTAGGCTTACTACCTCGCTTTCATAAGGTGTATAACTGTTAGAGAAAGTATGCATTGCTATTTTACCATTCGGTGAAATCACATAGCTGTGGGTACCTGGCAGATTTGTTGGTGTTAAACGTTCAGGCTTTTTGCTTGAACCATTCAATTTAACACGGAACAGGTATTCCTGTGTGGCATTATCAGGTGATGCAGAAAAATATACAAAGCCATCGGCTTCGTCTATACAGTTCAGTGAGATCACATCGTAGTTGCCTTTGGTGATCAGTGTTTCCTTACCTTCTGAAGTGATCCTGTAAATATGTTTCCAACCATCTTTCTCACTTACCCAAACAAATGACTTCCCATCCTTCAGCCAGTCCCAGCCAACAGGGTTGCCATTGTTCCAGCGCGATTTACCGTCTATCCATGTGTCAGACTTTTCTTCATGTATCATGTGGGTGGTTCCGTTTGACACATTACCGATAAATATCCTGCTATCATTCTGTGCTCGGTTCAGTTGTTCCAGGATGATGTCATTTGAGTTCCTGGTCCATTCCATGCGAGGTATATAATGTTGGATATCATCGCC
The DNA here is from genome assembly GCA_051960695.1 of Mucilaginibacter sp. Classification (GTDB taxonomy): domain Bacteria; phylum Bacteroidota; class Bacteroidia; order Sphingobacteriales; family Sphingobacteriaceae; genus Mucilaginibacter. The sequence goes on from JBQCEA010000043.1 coordinate 4,618, forward strand.
AGGTACATTTATCCAGGTAGTTTTTGCTGTGCTGATATTCACTACACCTACTTTGCATGCGCTTGGGTCTTCACCGGCAACAGGGTACTCAACCGGAATGGTGAAAGGATAAATTGAATCGGTAGTATTCAGCATCAGGTAGTTCTTGATCTTGCGGGCATCTATCTGCCAGTAAGCGATCTCTTTGCTATCCGGCGACCAGCGGAAACCATCGCGGCAGTCGAACTCTTCCTCATAAGCCCAGTCAAATGTTCCGTTTATCAGCCTCTTGGTGCCATCAGTGGTCAGCGCTTTAATGTCTCCACTTGCCAGGTCTTCTACATATAAGTTATGCTCGCTCACATAAGCTGCTTTAGTACCATCAGGCGAAAATTTAGCGAACATTAATGATGATTCCGGCTTATCGCGCCCCAATTGCTTCAAGGTTTTAGCAGCCACGTCGTATACCCAATAGTCGCCGCGGGTATTATAACGCCACACCCTTTTAGTATTGGTAAAGATCATTACCTTATTACCATCCTCAGAAAAAGTAAAACCATTTACGGTTAAGGCTGGTTTACCCTGTGGCGTAAGCATCTGCCTGGTTAAAATGACCGTTTTTTTGGCCGAGTCGCGGGTATCCAGTTCAACAATGCTGCCATCTCGGTCTGCACGGTAATACTGGTAGCCGTCTTTTGCCCAATCAATGCCTGCGCGCTGGGCTTTTACCTCGCTTTGAATAAAGGCCGATAAAGCGAGGGTCAGGAGTAAGGTGACTCCCGGGTAATAAAACCTGGTTTTCATTTAAATAATTTTAAGGGTTCAGTTAATGAGATATTGTACTTAATCCAAAACTTTTTGCGTTAAATTCGTGAATAAAATACCTCCGCAAATTAACATTTCCTTTATGAAAAAGCTATATCTGCTTCTTATTGCTAGTATAATAGTTACATCGGCAGCTTATGCACAGCATGCCAACCGAAGTAAGTTTATACCCGACAGTCTTGATAACTACATTAACCGCGCACTTACCCAATGGCGTATACCCGGCGCAGCAGTCTGTATTGTTAAAGACGGCAAAGTAGTAAAGATGAAAGGTTATGGGGTAAAAGAACTTGGCCTGAACAATAAGGTTGACGAAAATACACTGTTCATGATAGGCAGTAATACCAAAGCTTTTACCGCAACGGCTTTAGCCTCATTACAAACCGAAGGAAAACTTTCGCTGGATGATAAAGTGACCAAATACCTGCCTTACTTTAAACTGGAAGACCCCTGTGCCACACAAATGGTTATGATACGGGATCTCTTGTGCCATCGTATTGGGTTTCGCACTTTCCAGGCTGATTTTACTTTTTATAACACCAACCTGACCCGGGAACAGGTTATAGAAAAGATGAGCCATGTAAAGGCTGCTTATCCGTTTAGATCTAAATGGGGATATACCAATTCGGCATTTCTTACTGCAGGGCAGATCATCCCGGTAATTACCCATAAACAGTGGGAAACATATCTCAGAGAAACCATTTTTGCACCGCTGGGCATGGGCAATACACTTGCCCTTACTGCAGATATGCCTAAGTCGCTTAACCGCACTGTTCCGCATACTTTGGTTAACGGACAGCTTACCGCAATCCCTTATTGCCAGATAGACGGGCTTGCTCCGGCAGGTGCGATCAGCTCATCTGTAAATGATATGAGTAAATGGGCGCTGGCGTTGCTGAATGACGGCAAGGTTGGCCAACGGCAAGTGATACCGTCGGCGGCTATAAATGCCACATGGCAGCCACAGGATGTGGTAGGTACCACGACGCATCCAAATGGCGAGTCGGATTATGAGTTGTATGGTTTGGGCTGGTTTTTGGAAGATTATCACAACACCCGCATTGTAATGCATACAGGCGGTGTAAGCGGATATGTGTCATCGGTAACTTTATTGCCCAAAGAACACCTGTGCATTATCGTGCTGACCAATACTGATGAGAACTCATTTTATGAGGCGCTGAAGTGGGATATCATCGATGCCTATCTTAAACTGCCTTTTAGCGATTATAGCGATAAATACCTGTCGCGCTTTAAAGCCCAGCAAGACATTGAACAAGCTAAAGACAGAAAACTACGTGATACTGTTGCCATGAATCATCCAGCAGCCTTGCCGCTGTCAGCTTATGTCGGCAAATACGAGAATGATCTGTACGGTACTATGAATGTAAGCCAGGGTGCAAACAACGACCTGGAAATGCGCTTTGAGCATCATCCGCGTATGTATGCGCACCTGCAATCACTTGGCGGCAACCGTTTTTATGTTACCTTCTCAGATCCGGTGTTAGGTAAAGCGGTTTTTCCGTTTACTGTTGAGAATGGTAAAGTAACATCCGTACGCGTAAAAGTGGCCGACTTTGTGGAATATGACCCGTACGATTTTAAGAAAGTGCAGTGAGAGTTTTTTGAGTAGTCAGTTTTGAGATTCAGGCTTACGTTCGATGATAGGTTTATTCATTACATAATAGAAGAAAAATCCACCGAAGACATACAAAACTGCATCTTTCCAGTCGCTAACGTAGGTATGCGATATATAGGGCAAAAAGACCTCAAATACCAGCGTAAGGTAAACTACAATAAAAATCACCTTGCCCGCCGATAACACATAGTAGTTGTTTTGGATAACAACCACCCTTTGAAAGCAAAGCCCCAGGTTGGCTATAACAGGCACGGCAAAGGCATCGTCCACGTAGCCGTTGATGAACATGGGAAGTGGGTGGCCGATCCTTCGGGTGGCCATAATAATAACCCATATGATGCATCCGGCTATGAACCACGGATTAAGCAATGTCCTCATTTACCCGGCGACAAAGCCTAATATCGCGATCACTACGATAACACCAATGTAAAATGCTACTTCCGAATAGAAAACGATCCAGCCCATCGCATTGATGAAGCCTTTTAACTCACGCTGAATTGGCCCGTCGGTAGGTCTTAGTGGAAAGAAATCTTCTTTTCTGCGATGCCGTTTTTTGATTTTTCTCTCTGCTTCCGCTGAGAAGCGATGAGGTTCAACATAGTTATTACAATGTTGGCATTTGTCGTCTGTATGACCTTGCCATGAGGTCCATTGCCCGCAATGCGGGCACTTTATTTCGTTAACCCCGCTCATTTTTGAATTTATAAGGTATATATCAAATTTAACATAAAAAAGGTTCAATTAGTTCAAAATCTTTGTGAAAAATTTGCTGCAGCGACTGTTAATGCCAGTAATCATCCTGCAAATAAACTGAGCAAAAGCAGTATGATGGTAACGAATGCAAATAGGGCGAGCTGGAGGTAATAGGCTGTCCACCGCAGGGAGTTAAGTAATGATTTTAGCTGGCGCATCAAAGGGCCGTCGGTTGGCTTAATGGCAAAGTAATCGTCTTCTTTCTTGAGCGCCTTATTGATCTTCTTCTCAACCTCAACCGAAAAGCGTTTAGGTTCAAGAAACTCGCCGCAGTTAATACACCGGTCGTCTACATTCCCCTGCCACATGGTCCATTCCCCGCAATGCGGACATTTGATCTCCCGTATGCTCATTATTCAAATTTACGGCAAAATTGAACGGAGAGGACACGAATTAATAAGATCTACCAGCCTTTAACCTGCTTAATATAAGCCGTAAGTTCACTGGCTATTTGTTTTTGTTCGTCCATATCAGGATGTGTGCCACAACCATGGAAATATCTTTTTGAGTAGAAGTATTTATAGACATTTTTATCACCGTTATTATTGAGGTATGCCGTTATACCTGTAAGGTATTTCTTTAATACGGCAGTAAGCGCTTCATTTGCCATCGGGCTGGTGAGGCAGATGATATCTGCTTTAGGATATTGTTTTCTTACCTCGCCGATAAATTGAATATAAGCATTACAAAACTTTGTCGAATCTTGTATACCATCGTTCTGTCCAAGGCATATGGTAACCACATCGGGCTGGTAGCGCTTAAAATCCCATTGCATTTTATTATCCCGCAGGAGCATTTTGTCAAAAACTTCAGGCATTACAATACCCATATCGCAGCAGCTATGGATCATGCCGATGCCTGCCACAGCGGTTAATTGCCATTGAGCATTTAGCGCCCTGGAAGTTAAAGCGCCATAGCTCATATAGGCATTATGCTGATCGTACCAGGCGCCCGCATCGCACGGTGTTTCGGCCACATCAATACCTGTACCGGTCGTAATGGAATCGCCTATGTATTCTATCTTCCTTTCCGGTTTGGGAGGAGGAGGAAGCAGCTGTTCACATTTCAAGCCGATAAAATCCAGGTAGCCAATACCGGATTCAGTGTCTTTGCAGATCACAACCGTATGCTCTGTATCCGGTAAACCGGCGGCTATTTTTATCTCATTTGTTTTGGCGGTGGTCTGTATCCGGAAAGGCGGGTTATCATCAATAACAATTTCAATGTAGTTATGGGTATTGCCATCTTTTACCTCGTCGTTGATCAGCAAAAAACAGAACGTGCCTTTGAATTTGGCTTTGATATATACTCCCGGCGACCAAAATCTTGGCTTTTGCGCATCGGAAAAATCAATTCGGCCATAGTATTGAAAATGCGGATCATCAGCCTTAAAAAATTTTAATGCAGGCTTACCCGGTTTGGCAAATACCGGCTGCAGCAGCAATAAAAAGCACAGGTAAAATAAACGCTTCATAGGCTGGTAAATTTACTGGTTACCTGGGCCGGTAAATAATACTTTTATATCAATTAGTGTAGTTTATGGGCCTCTTATAAACGCAAAAAGGGATGAAAATTTTCATCCCTTTTTGTTGTATTTATTTATTTCTTATTGATCGCCAGGCTCGTCGGAAGGAGTACCTACGATCTTATAAACCTTGTTATTATTCTGATCGCGGGTTTCCTGGAAGTAATAACCGTCAGGCGAAACATAGAATTTTTCACCGTTGATATTGATCTTTCTGCAACCTTCAGGAAGGGTAGTTACAATATCCCCTATCTGCGGAGCTTGCTGCACATCTTCGTTAGTATCGCCATTGGTATTCAATTGGCCATCCTTACCGGCAACCTGGTAGCTGGTGCTGCCATCATCTTTGGTTATAGGCTCATAATAAACACCGTCAGCCTCATAATATTGTTCACCATTGATCATAATAGACTGTGCATTTGAAGGCAAAGTATTTACTTCAGCACCTACCGGCGGCTCAACTACGGTATATTGATTATTATCATAAGTATAGAACAAACCGTCGCTGTAGAAGTATGGATAATCATCATAATAGAATGAATAATAACCGTAAGGCAGGAATCCGATACTAAAACCTAAACGCGGAGCATAATAAGTACCATAATACCCATGATTATAATGATAGTAATGGTTAGTTCTCCAGTAGGTTGGTGTAAAACCACGGCCACCCACACCTACAGAAGCTCTTCCGCCCTGGCCTACATAGCCGCGTGTACCCACTACACTGCTGGTTCCAGCAGGTATGTATCCGCGATGGGCAGCAATACCTGGCGCGGTATTGATACGTGAGGCCGGTGGCCTTATACCTTGGCTATTAACTCTTGGCGGAGCTATTGCAACACGTGAATTACCGGGACGATAATTACCGCCGTTATACATCGGTCTTGTATTAACTGTTGTACGGTTCCCGCCAAATGAAGGACGGTTTGGACTTATAGATGGCCTGAATGAATTACCACCACCTGATGGTGCAGGATGGAAACCACCACCTCCTCCGCCTCCGGATGAAGAGTGAGAGCTATTATTGCTGCCCCCGCTGTTGCCACCCCGTTGTGCCTGTGCGGGCAAACCTAAAAACAGGCATAATAACCCGTTTAGAGCAATGGCTGATAAAAATTTATATTTTCTTCTCATGACTATATTTTTTGATGTCGGGTACGGCGTCCATTTGTGGTACCCTTTATAAATGTTAGACGAAAAATTGTGCAAACGGTTTAATGTGATATTAAATTATTGTAGCAATAAACAGACCATATAAATAAGGCCAGGTTGCTTAAACACGTAAATTTAATAATCTGGCCGCATACTACCTAATTCAGGCAAAACATGTAGCAATTATTTTGCAAAATTCTGACGAATACAACTATAAATTTTCAGCTATGAACAGCACAGGCTGGTCAAACTGAAGGGTAAAGAAGCCATCATGTGTCGTTTTAAAGCGATGGTGCCCAATAGGTTCGAGACCGCTAAAGTGCAGCTCGTGGGTGTGAGTCAATATTTCGATCAGTTCGTCAGCAGGTTTCCATTTGCTAAACCCGGAATTGATAGCATAAACCTTTTGATCTCCGTGAAAAATTACCAGGTTGATCTTATCGGTAAAAAACAGGTAGTCTTTTAACTGCAACTCATCGGCTATGATATTTACTGCCGGGTATCCGTGGGTAACCAGATATTTAAGTGCAGCGGCAGCAGGCGTATCATTACCGGCAGGCATTATTTTGATGTCGCGTT
>JBQCEA010000044.1:0-3089 GCA_051960695.1 Mucilaginibacter sp.
TAGCTTCGTCATGAGCCATAAATTTGGTAGTCTTTTTCACGAACTTGCCGTAGATCGGGTGCTTTACCTTACGCTCAACGGCAACTACAATAGATTTATCCATCTTATTGCTTACTACCAGGCCGGTACGCGTTTTTCTTAAATTTCTTTCCATTTCGAGCTTAAAAAATTATTTATTTTCAGAAGCTGACGCCGCTTTGCGCTTTGTTAATTCAGTATTTAAACGAGCAATATCCTTACGCACTTTTGTTATGCGGCTTGGATTCTCAATAGCCGAAACTGCATGGGCAAATTTCAGTTTGGTAAGGTTTGCCCTTTCCTCGCCGATCCTTGCAACCAATTCTTCAGTTGATAGCTCTACAATCTCTGAGTTCTTCATTTTCTTTATTAGTTTGTTGTAATGTTGGAAAGTTTTAATGTTTAAATGTTGCCTTTCTGGCGGTTGTAAATCAACTTTACAACCTTTCAACATTACAACCTTTCAACTCTTTTATTTATGCTTCTACGTAATCTCTACGTGTTACAAATCTGGTTTGTACCGGCAACTTCTGTGCTGCAAGGCGCAACGCCTCTTTAGCAACTTCCAGTGGCACACCTTCTGCTTCGAAGATGATCCTTCCCGGACGAACTACCGCTACCCAGTATTCTGGGGCACCTTTACCTTTACCCATACGTACCTCTGCTGGTTTCTTGGTTACAGGCTTATCAGGGAATATCCTGATCCATACCTGGCCTTCACGTTTCATGAAACGTGTTACAGCGATACGCGCAGCCTCGATCTGACGGCTGGTGATCCATGCCGGCTCGAGTGATTTTATACCGAAAGAACCGAATGCCAGTTCAGCGCCACGAGTGGCCATCCCTTTCATTCTGCCTTTTTGCATTTTCCTGAACTTCGTTCTTTTTGGCTGTAGCATTTTTTTAAGCTTTTATATCTAAACGATGTCTATCTCGACTTGATTTATTCTCTTTTTAGTTTTGAGTAATGAGTTTTGAGTGATGAGTTTAAAACTCAAGACTTAGAACTCAGGACTTTCGACTTATCTCCTTGGTCCGCCTGGACGATTGCCGCCACCACGGTTTTGGCCGCCAGGACGGTTACCACCGCCACGGTTCTGACCACCCGGGCCGCGTCCGCCATCTCTGCGGTCACCACCTCTGCGGTCACCACCACGACGTTCGCCACCGCGCTCACCGCCTCTTTCGCCACGTGCACCAAATGATGCTGCGCCTTCAGGGCGTCCGCCTTTACCGCTTGCGCTGCTTGCTGCACCAATGTTTGGCGACAGGTCGCGTTTGCCGTAAACTTCGCCTTTGCAGATCCATACTTTAACACCTATTTTACCATATGTAGTTAAAGCTTCTGCCAATGCATAATCGATATCCGCACGGAAAGTATGCAGCGGGATTCTTCCTTCTTTATACTGCTCGGTACGTGCCATTTCAGCACCACCTAAACGGCCTGATGTCATTACTTTGATACCTTCTGCACCCATTCTCATGGTTGACGCGATGGTAGTTTTCATAGCACGACGGAAAGAGATACGAGCCTCAAGCTGTTTTGCTATGCCTTCTGCAACTAATTGTGCATCCAGTTCAGGACGTTTGATCTCGAAAATGTTGATCTGAACATCTTTTTTGGTCAGTTTCTTCAACTCTTCTTTGATCTTGTCAACTTCCTGACCGCCTTTACCGATCACAATACCCGGACGGGCAGTGTGGATAGTTACAGTAATACGTTTTAAAGTACGTTCAATAACCACTTTTGATATACCGCCTTTTGAAATACGGGCAGCAATATATTTGCGGATCTTTTCGTCTTCAACTAATTTATCGGAGTAGTTGTTGCCACCGAACCAGTTAGAATCCCAGCCTCTGATGATCCCTAATCTGTTACCTATTGGATGTGCTTTCTGTCCCATTTTAAATTAGTTGTTTTCGTTTTTACTGTCCACAATAAGGGTTACATGGTTTGAGCGTTTACGGATACGGTATCCGCGGCCCTGAGGAGCCGGACGCAGTCTTTTTAACTGACGGCCACCACCTACTGAAACCTCTTTTACATATAAGCCGCTTTCTTCAACACGTTTACCTTCATTCTTTGCTTCCCAGTTTTTGATAGCTGACAGCAATAATTTTTCAACGCGGATAGCTGCTTCCTTATTTGTATATTTTAAGATATACAATGCTTTCTCAACGTTCTCACCGCGGATCAGATCAACCACCAAACGCATTTTGCGTGGTGAAGTTGGGCAGTTCTGTAACTTAGCAACAGAAGCGCCACCTACCTGGGCCTTTGCAGCCTCTTTTTGTTGTCTGATCAATACAGACTTTTTAGTTTTTGTTGTTGCTTCCATTGCCTGTTATTTTTTCTTTTCAGCGTGACCACGGAATGTACGGGTTGGTGCAAACTCTCCCAGCTTGTGTCCAACCATGTTTTCTGTTACATACACAGGGATAAACTTGTTACCATTGTGTACTGCGAATGTATGACCAACGAAATCAGGAGAGATCATCGAACGGCGAGACCATGTTTTTACAACCGATTTTTTGTTCGAATCATTCAGCGTATCAACCTTCTTTACCAGGTTGTGATCAATATAAGGTCCTTTTTTAATTGAACGTGCCATTATTTCTTCCTTCTTTCAATGATGTAACGATCAGATGTTTTCTTTTTGTCGCGGGTCTTAAAGCCTTTAGCCAAAACACCTTTGCGCGAGCGCGGATGGCCACCTGATGCCCTTCCTTCGCCACCACCCATCGGGTGATCTACCGGGTTCATGGCAACACCACGAACTCTTGGACGACGGCCCAACCAGCGTTTCCTGCCGGCCTTACCTAATACGGCGTTAGCTCTTTCGCCATTTGAAACGGTACCGATAGTTGCCAAACAAGTCGACAGTATCATACGTGTTTCGCCTGAAGGCAATTTGATGATGGCATATTTGCCGTCGCGTGCCGAAAGCTGTGCATAAGTGCCCGCACTGCGTGCGATGGTACCGCCCTGGCCGGGGTTAAGCTCGATATTATGAATGATAGAACCCAGCGGGATGCTCTTCAAAGGAAGTGTATTGCCTACTTCGGGTGCC
>JBQCEA010000045.1:0-9841 GCA_051960695.1 Mucilaginibacter sp.
CATTTGCTTTCGCCATACCAGACACGCCACCCGCACAACCTAAACCAAAAATTGGCATACGGTTAATATGCGGATCGAGCCGCATACGGTTTATGATAAGCGCATCCATGCTCGGAGTAGCGAGGCCTGTAGTGGAAACGAACAGGATGTCGGTTATATCATCCTTTGAAATATTAAGTTTTCTAATACAATCTTCAACAGCCTCAACAGACCACTTTAATGAAGCTTCATGATATTCGTTATTGCGGTCCTGAAAGGTTGATGGTGCAATGTAATATCCTAATGGCTTACAAAAATTACGCGTTGTTATCTGCGTGTTGTCAAACACATCCATTAACCGTTCCATATGCGGCGAGCGGGAGGTAAAAGCAATTCTTGCCTGTTCTTTTACATCTTGCTGATCAGTTTTGCAAGGCAGGTATATTTTGGATACCGCTGCTATATAAGGCATATGATTTAGAGTGGATAATACAATTAAATTATTAATGTAATATCGCGAATATGGTTTGAAAAAATATGAAGGTTCCTTACTTTAATCCAGTTACGCTTCAGCAGCAGACAAGGTTGCCTAATGAAAAAGCCCCGTTTCCGGGGCTTTTCGTGAGATTAATTGATTTAGTTGATGTATTAAGATTAGTTGATTAAACTCTTATGTAAATTTTCTTTTTATCAAGCACATAGCCTATAAACCAGCACAGCAGCATAAAACTCACCGCAAAAAGCAGTGAACCTACTTTACCCGGGGCAATAGCCTGGTAAAATGACCCGCCCCATTCTGGTATCCCTTTATTCCCGACAACTATCCACGCCAGTATTATAAGCAACACCTCCGAAACCACATAAATGAATAGCGGATTCTTTCCGAAGATAGTAAAAAACCTTGTCCAGTTTCCTTTTGCCCAATTTTTTATCTCAATAATATAGATCAGGGCAGAAATTATGATCAGGTCAAGTCCTGTAGTAATAAACACAAACGAGCTTGTCCACAGCTTTTTATTGATAGGGAATACTGAATTCCAGCAAATGGCAATAAATATGAATAAGCAGCCGGTAAGCAGTAGCTTTGAGATCGTGTCGTAAGTTTTCCCTTTTTCCTGGATAAACTTACCCGCGTAATAACCTATTACTACATTCACGATGGCTGGAATAGTGCTCAACACGCCTTCCGGATCAAAAGCAACATGTTCGCCATGATAAAGGTGCGAATCGCCGAACAAAGCTTTATCCAGGTAAGTGCCTGCATTGGTAAGCATACCATATGGATTAGCATGATCGCCAAAAACAAGTAATATTATCCAGTATCCAACCAGGAATAAGGCTGATAAAATATACACTGCCCGTTTAGACAGGTAATGTATCATTAACGAAGCAAAACAATAGCATAAAGCAATGCGCTGTAATACGCCCATTATACGGGTATTGCTGATAGGCGACAAAGACCAATGGCCATTTTGCACCCTGAAGAATGGGAACCAGTACATCAGGTAACCGATCAGGAATATCAGCACCGTGCGCTTAAATATTTTTCCCAGCACTTCGGCATTGCTCATTTTCTGAAATTTTTTCATGGTAAAGCTCATAGCATTACCTACAGCGAATAAAAACGACGGAAAAACAAGGTCGGTAGGTGTAAAGCCATTCCATGCGGCATGGTTAAGCGGCCAGAAAGATTCACTGCCTCCTGGGTTATTAACAATGATCATGAAACAAATGGTCATTCCACGGAATACATCCAGGGATAAAAATCGCGGTGAAGCTTCGGCCATAATTGGGTTTACTTAATTGGATAAAGTAATTAATGTGTCCAATCTACAATTAGTAATCCCAAATTCAAAAAAAAATATTAAATAGTTAACGCACTTCTTAAAATTAATTAAAAAGTATCTGCGGGAAAATTTGAAAGAAATCAGGCAAAACGATAGCGGTTCAATCTAAATAGTCAGCAAGCTCCGGCTCACTATACCCCTCAATAAATTGGGCTATCCGTGATATGTTCTCATCATTGGGCCTGTCCTTTCCGGTCCAATCCCAGTCAAGGCCTACACTGCTAAGCCTTATTTCGCCTATGCCCGCACCAGACTCGGTTAAAACATACCGACCAGTCGCAAACAGATCACCGCCGGTAATTTCTTCATAAACGGGTTCGATGGTAATTTCTCGGGAGCCGTTTTAAGTATTCAGTTTATATATTACCGGATTAACCATAATTCTTTATTCTTAAATCATTAAGACGCATATATTTTCACTTTATTTCAATAGCTCAGGGGAAAAAGAGTCATCGAAAAAACATAATTTTTTCAAAAAAAATAGTCAGTATATGATTAGGATATATACAGTGATCTTTGCCAAAACAACTGATCACCGGCAGGTAAGCATACTTTCTCTTTCACTCAGGCAAATGCACTTAAACATAGTATTTTAATTACATTCTTACAAATTAAAAATAAATTGTTATCAACAGCTTATGAAAGTTTAGCCGCTGACATGTACTACCTATAAACGCTGCCACACAACAACCAGAAGCACTAATTATAAACCGGCGACTTTAAATAGAATATATTAAATATTAAATGCTAGTAATTTATATAGATAAATTGCATTAACTATTAGTTATATATACAATAGGGAATTTGTTCAAGAATGGTACATTTTTTGACAAATGTTCAAAGAAATATAACATAATGCTATCCACCAACTTTTATATAATACAAACTGAGAATGGCGAGGTGATCAGGGATGTAAAATCCATGCTCCGCATCAATATCCATCAGTTAGAACGAGTTTCCTTTACCCCAAATCCTGCTGAACTTCAGTTTTATAGCACGTATACTGATGGCACCCTGGCTTTTGAAACGGTAAATATAAAAGACTTTTTAAGGCCAATTGTGGCATCGGCATTACTGTGGTATGCACAACATATTGGTCATCCGGATATGCAGATCAGTACCGAAGATCCGAGAAGTACGGTAAAAACCGATTTAAATATCAGTTAAAGCATTAGCAAATATTTCTCAAATTGGGGAATAAAATCATCAAATAATAAGCAGCCGCTTGCTTTTTCGTAACCCTCTTTAGTGAAAGTGTAAATAATATAACCGTTTTTTACACATTCCATTTCGTATTCCCATTCGCCAATACGCCACGCCATAAAAAGGCTGCCGGCCGAAGTTTGCCTGAAGCGTACATTGCGTTCAAGGTTAAGGTCCTCAATGTAATTTAAAACCTTTTCAGCATTCTGCCCGGCAATATTGTTAGGCCTGGGACAATATGGATTAACATTATTTAATACTGCTGTTATTTGCGGGTGCATGTATTATAGATGACAAATGATTTACAGGCAGCTTATACGATAATGTGTGTAATAGGTTAGGTTGAACTGAAATGGTACAGGTTTTGCCTTTAAATTAACATCTTTTATCACGTTTAACCTATTTAAAATTATCACCATGTGCAAAGTTGTTTTAATTGACGACAACCCCATCGATCACTACATCATGCGAACAATGCTTTATAACAACGATGCCTGTAAGCAAGCTACCTATACGTTTGATGGCAATATGATCATTGAATTTATTGAGGAAAATAGATCAGATGTGAATTTACTGCCGGATGTGATATTCCTTGATCTTACCATGCCGGATTTCAGTGGCTGGGAATTCCTGGAAAAATTTGAAAAGCTGAAGGTTGGTTTAAACAAGCATGTGCAATTATATGTAATGACATCGTCGGTCAGGGAATCAGACAGAGAACGTTCAGGCAGGTACCAGTGTGTCAGTTCATTTATAAGCAAGCCTTTATCAAAGCAATTACTGGAAAACATTTGCCGGCAAAATCTTGCCTGATGCCAAACCAGAAAAGTGATTATATTAGTTTTATAGATTATCGATTCAAAAACGCCGGACAATTGTCCGGCGTTTTACATTTCATATCAATGAAGTATAAGATCAAGTAAGTTAATAAGACTTTGTTAGTGAGAACTAAAAGCGTTCTGCACGTCATCCAGCGAAATGCCGAGCGTTTTAACTGCTATCTTGTTTAAAGCAGCTTTATCTCCTGTAAAATGGAATACGCAATGCTGATGAGCAAGCTTTTCTCCCGGTTTTAAAAATGCCGCTGGCGAAACACTTTCCAGCTCATAGAACGGTCCCATTTGCGAACCATCTGCCAGAGGGCCGTCATTGTAAGCATTAACTGCATCCCCTACCAATGGGTCTTTATCAGGTGTCCACTCCTGGTTAAGATAAATGGCATTTTTATTTACATCGAAGATTATGATGGTCAATATATTATTTATAGCATCATAGCTGCCGGCTATACCTTCAGTTCTTAATGCAGGCATGCCCAGTTTACCTCTCGATCTTCCATCGGCTTTAAAGAACAGATGCCCGTTTTTATAAACCACCCTGTCAGATGGTATTTGTCCGAAGTAATCGGTAGTAGCCACTTTACCCGTTACGTTATCGTGATAAGGGATCAGGATAGTAACGCCCGGCGACGGACGGAACATATCGAGATTCCATAAACATGGTGCACCTGTTTGTTCAGTCCATTCAATTTGCCCTGTATTAGTGATGGAGTTATCCGTTTTAATGCCGACTTCTTTCACACTGCTGTCGGGCTGAATATCCAATGCTTTTTGAATATCATCTTTGCCAAGTAACGTGATCCTCCTGTCGACTTTTATTTTAAGTTCTGTACCGGCATAATTCTGCAGGCTCATGTCTTTGGTCAGTGTTACTTGTTTGTCGTTTCTCCCGGTAAGTTCCCAACTCTCATGGTCAAAAGCTGCCGGCGTATGCCAGTTGGCAAACTCCATTTTGGTGCCGGGCTTAAAGAATAATGCAAACTTGCTGCCCTCCGGCCCAAGCCACAAACGGTCTTCACCGCCGTAGGCATTCATATGCGGATCAATTTTATTACTAAAGGCTTTGTAATTTATCCAGCCAAAGCTTTTGCCGCTATCACCATCAGCAGTAGAAGTAAAAACTTTTCCCTGGTATTTTGGCGAAACAATAGCCTTAGCTAAGCCATCGCTGCTTTGAAGTACAATTACGTTATCCTGTTTTTTTAGAAAATTGAGATCATCGCCAAAAGTACCCTCATTATGATCTGAACCCTGTTGCATTGTTGTAGTATTTGAATGGCATCCCATTATAAAAGCGATCCCTGCGATAAGTAATATTTTAGATTGTGTGCACATATCAGTTCACCTCCAGTTCGTCTTTTGAAGGCAATTTTGGAAAAGGATTGTGCGGCTCGCTCTGGTACCAGAACACCACCGACGCCATATCATCCTGCAAAGGCATATACCTGCCATCGTTATGCCAGCCCAAGTCCTGGATAGTTACCTTCAGGTCTTTATCAAACCGTATGGGGTCCATAATATGCCAACGATATAATCCAAAACGCTGTGCTACATTGTAATGCCCATCCCCACGTATTACTTGCGGTAACCCGGTATATGGGCCGGAAAACTCCGTATAAGCGCTGGTAGTTACACCATTTGCATTGGTCTTTTCCGAATCGAAGTCATAAGCTCCACAGAAATAATCTTCGGTACCTGTTCCATTAATGGTCGGGAATTCAGTATCACCATCCATAAAGAATTTGATCTCACCTTCGCCCCACCAGCCATTTTTATGTGCACCGTAGGCAAGATAAGTCCCCACGTACTGCCCTTTACCCCTTATGCTGTCTACCAAAACATAATCCTTTTTAAATGGCAGCGGATTAGTGCGTCTGAATTGTGCATGGAAATACCCGGCATCTTTAGGCACATCAGTTAAGGTATAATCAACCTGGTAATATAGCACCATATCTTTGTCGTCGATGTTCTCCATCGTTATCCGGCATTTTTTATGGAATGGCATTGGCCAGTAACAGTTTAAACCGCTGCCAGGGTTTACCACTACTGCCAGCGATGTAACCGGTGCAAATTTACCCCAGCCCATACAGAAGAAATCGCCCACAGGCACCTCTACTGACGGTGTAGTTTCGTCATCCCAGTAAAAACGCAGGATCGAATACCGCCAGTTACCGGTAGGCGTCATCCAGATATGCTGTATAGCACCGGGACCATTAATTTCTGCAATGGTATAAGTAGTTTTCTTTTTGATGACCACGCTTGGACTTACCTTCCATTTTTGCCCAAGGTCGCGCGATGGCCCTGCACCCGTGCCGGTTGTGGCCATCCCACCCTTACCTTTTTCTCCATTAAAGTTCTCCGGACTTATGGACCTTGTCTTCGCATCAGACATGCGGTAAAGGTTGCCCATATTCACATCCAGGCCATTAAACTTCTGTTGCGCATTTGTAATAAATGGCACCAGAATGAGCAGCAAAAAAGCAAGGTTTTGTCTTTTCATATTGTTGTGATCTATTTTTCGGGTTTATAACTCACCGTATTTACCAGTTCGCCAATGCCGCTGATGCTGATCGTAACCACATCCCCTTCCTGTAATGTAAAATCGTTTGGCGGCACCAGGCAAGTACCGGTCATTAAGAAACTGCCATAAGGAAAATCGCATTCGCGGTATAAGAAACCGGCCAACTCAGGCAAAGAGCGTTTCAGACGGTTGATGCTTGTTTCGTCCCTGTAAACATTCTCACCATTCCTGCTGATGCTCATTTTTATGGCAGTGTCCGGTGCAATTGCCGTTTCAGGCACATACAAACACGGGCCCAGAGCTGCACAGCGTTCAAATATTTTTGCCTGCGGCAGGTATAAAGCATTCTCGCCTTCGATACTGCGCGAACTCATATCATTACCAACAGTATAGCCTTGTATATTTCCTTGTGTATTGATGAACAAGGTTAATTCCGGTTCCGGTACATCCCAGGTCGAATCGCGGCGGATATAAACATTTTGCCCCGGCCCCGCCACGCGTGCTGGTGTTGCTTTGAAAAACAGTTCAGGCCGTTCAGCTGCATATACTTTATCATACAAGTCAGCGGCACCAGAACTGGCTGACTCTTCCATACGTGCCTCACGGCTACGGACATAAGTTACACCAGCAGCCCAAACTTCCTGTTTACCTATAGGCGCTACAACGCTGTTTTGTATCAATTCATTTGCAGCCGTTTCAGATATTACCGGCAATTCATGTAGAATTTCGGTTAAATAGATATAAAGTGAATCCCGGTTTATCAGCGAGTCCCATTCGTGTTTTAAAAGATAATTTACATTTTCATGCTGTAATACAATCCCATCTGTTAATCGATATATTTTCATTTGTTTTTATAATTAGACGGCACAATATTAACACCTTTTGCGAGGTTCTATGACACTTTTTAATGAAACTTGAACGGCAAAACAAGGGGATCGGAAATAAATATAGATTGTTTTTCCCTGATCTTAAAATTGAGTGCCCTGAAAATAAGCCTCATAGTCATGCTTTTGTAAAGGATGGCAATAAAAGATCAAAAGATATATGCGTTTAAAATCTTTTGTTTGTTTATTCGTCTGAGTAATTATTAATGAGAAAACGTATTCCTTTTATCCTGCTGCTGTTAGTTGTGGCAGATATATATTTCTTCCAGGCGGTAAAAACGCTAACCGATAATTCCTTTATCCAATGGATTTATTGGCTATTTGATGTCGTTGTTATTTTAGGCTTCTTTACAGTATTGATCAACCGTAAGCCTAACCAATCAGCGCCACGCTTTGTATCGGTATTGATGGCCCTTTTGTTGCTTTCGCTTGTTCCTAAGCTACTGGCTACACCTGTGCTACTGATCGAAGATATAACCCGCATATTTCGTGGTTTCCCGGCCAGGCTGCCGTGGGTTAGCGAGCTGGCAATGATCATCGCTGCCATTCCATTTTTAGGTCTGCTATACGGATTAACCCGAGGTCGCCATTACTATAAGGTGCGTAAAGAAACCCTTTACTTTGACGACTTGCCGCCAGCTTTTGATGGGTTTACCATTACCCAGCTTTCCGACATTCACTCGGGTAGCTTCACCAATGAAAAAGGCGTACGAAAAGGTATTGAAATAGTTAATGAGCAAAACAGTGATGTTATCCTCTTTACCGGCGACCTTGTTAATAACCAGGCATCTGAAATGGACCCCTGGATACCGCTGTTTTCGCAACTAAAAGCCCCTTACGGAAAATTCTCTGTGCTCGGCAATCATGATTATGGCGACTATATACGCTGGGAAAATAAAGAAGATAAACGCGCTAATCTTGCCAGGCTGAAAAAGGTACACGCTGAGATCGGATTCCGGTTATTGCTGGATGAATCCATTAAAATTGAAAAGAATAAGGAGAATATTGTCCTGATTGGTGTAGAAAACTGGGGGAAAGGCGGTTTCCATAAATATGGCGACCTGAAAAAAGCAACTGTAAAAGTACCTGACGAATCCTTCAAGATATTAATGTCGCATGACCCTTCACATTGGGAAGCAGTGACACTTGATCACC
The DNA here is from genome assembly GCA_051960695.1 of Mucilaginibacter sp. Classification (GTDB taxonomy): domain Bacteria; phylum Bacteroidota; class Bacteroidia; order Sphingobacteriales; family Sphingobacteriaceae; genus Mucilaginibacter. Next base: position 8,426 of record JBQCEA010000045.1, read on the forward strand.
ATCAGCATGTGCATTTAACGCTTTCAGGCCATACGCATGGCGCACAATTCGGTATTGAATTATTTGGCTGGAAATGGAGCCCGATCAAATACATCTATAAGCAATGGGCCGGGTTGTATGAAGAGGACGGGAAATATTTATATGTCAATCGCGGTTTTGGCTTCCTTGGGCTTAAAGGCCGAGTTGGCATGTGGCCGGAGATAACCGTGATCACCCTGAAAAAGAAAATTTGACTCTAAAAGCCTATCTTGTACCACTCTCACAATGGAATACATTTTAGGCATCGATATAGGTACCGGCAGCGTTAAAGCCGTAGCTGTAAACTATCAGGGTGAATCGTTTGAAGAACATCAATGCACATACGGATTCAGCGTTCCTAAACCCGGCTATCACGAACAAAACTCTGAAGAAATATGGTCAGCTTTTGTAGCTGTTTGCAAAGGTATCATCAAAAAAGTGGGCACTCAGCCAACTGCTATCAGTTTCAGCAGCGCTATGCACAGCCTGATACTGGTAAATGAAACTGGCGACGCTTTGGCACCTATGATGACCTGGGCCGATAACCGCAGCACCGAAATCGCCACACGCCTGAGAAATACCAAAGAAGGGATTGAAGTTTACAAAACAACCGGCACACCTTTACATCCTATGTCGCCATTGTGCAAGATCATTTGGCTGCGTGAAAATGAACCCTCATTATTTAAAAAAGCGCATAAATTCATCTCCATAAAGGAATTCATCTGGTATAAGTTATTCACCGAATTTATAATAGATCATTCCATAGCTTCCAGTACCGGTCTGTTTGATATTAATCAGCTTACCTGGCATGGCGAAGCACTTGAATTAGCAGGTATTTCGAAATCGCTATTATCGGCACCTGTACCTACAAACTACAGCAAAAAGATAACCGGATCAGATTTTTTAAAACAAGACACTTTGTTTGTCGTAGGTGCAAGCGATGGATGTCTGGCCAATCTTGGCAGTGCAGCCATAAAACCCGGCATTGGTGCAATAACCATAGGCACTAGCGGAGCAGTACGCGTAGCGAGTAGTAAACCGTTGCCGAATGATACATCTATGACGTTTAGCTACATTCTCGATGAAAAAACATTCATTTGTGGCGGGCCTGTGAATAATGGAGGCGTTGCTTTACAATGGTGGCTTAAAAACTTCGGAGCAGAGCAACTGTCTCCTGCTGACTATCAGCGCTTCTTCAATGAGGTTGCCATTGTACCGCCAGGCAGTAAGGGATTGCTGTTTCTTCCGTACATAACCGGTGAACGGGCGCCCATATGGGACAGCGAATCATGCGGAACATTTTTGGGGATAAAATTACAACATACACAAGCCGACTTTTCAAGAGCGGTTCTGGAGGGTATCTGCTTTGCGCTCAAAGATGTTTTAGATGCGGTTGAA
>JBQCEA010000046.1:0-3321 GCA_051960695.1 Mucilaginibacter sp.
TAGATGCATCATTGAGCTGGGTAATGAACATTCTGTGGGCACTTCCGGCTCTGCTTCTGGTTATTGCCATATCGTTTGCGTTAGGAAAAGGGCTGTGGCAGATATTTATTGCGGTCGGTATGTCCATGTGGGTGGAGGTTGCACGCCTTGTACGCGGGCAGGTAATGAGTTTAAAACATACCGAATTTATTGAGGCAGCACGGTCAATGGGATTTAACAATGCACGCATTATACGCAGGCATATTTTACCGAATATTATCGGGCCGATCTTGGTGCTGGCATCATCCAATTTTGCTTCGGCTATCTTGCTTGAGGCAGGACTTAGTTTTTTAGGATTCGGCGCACAGCCTCCAACACCCACCTGGGGTAGCATGATAAAAGAGCATTACGGCTACATTATTATGAATTCTGCTTATCTTGCTATATTGCCCGGAATTGCAATAATGTTAATGGTATACGCTTTTAACCTCGTAACTGTTGGGTTAAGAGACGCTTTTGATATAAAATCACAAAGTACACGCATATAAAAAAATTTATTCATTAATTTGGGCTAACTCTTAACCGCTAATGCAAAACATCGAGGAAATTTCAGGAGAAGACGAACTGATCCGGCTGCTGCTCAAAAGGCAGTCAGAATTGAATTCCCTCCTTGAAGTTACCCGGGCCATCAACAGAAATATTGCTACGCCGGTATTGATACAAATGCTGGAAGTGATTCTGCAAAACTACCTGCAGGTAGGCAAGCTGCGTTTTTTGATAGAGCACGAGGGAGCATTTGTCTGCATATCCAGCTATGGCGGCGAAGAAGAAAGCGATAAATCCCTTTATCAGGCCTGCCGCAAACTGAATAAGATCAAGGCCCCTACACAGGTTTCCGGTTATGATGATAACCTGCTTAAAAAGTACGATTATTTTATCCCGATCTACCAGAAAAGCAAAGCCCTTGCTTATGCTTTAATAGGTGATTTCAATACCACCAGCGAGATGCTGGGCAACGACCTAAACTTTATTCAAACGCTGATAAACGTTATCGTGGTTGCGCTGGAGAATAAGAAGCTTTTCAGGGAGCGTGTTGAGTCGGAACGTTTTAAACGTGAAATGGAGCTTGCCCAGGAAGTACAGAATATGCTTATCCCACTGCGTGTGCATAAGGAAGTTGCCGTTGAAGTGGGCGCTAAATACTTCCCGCATCAAAATATCGGCGGCGATTATTTCGACTTCATCCGCATTAACGAGGATGAATTTTTATGGTGCATTGCCGATGTATCGGGCAAAGGAATTTCGGCAGCCCTGCTAATGGCCAATTTCCAGGCCAGCTTGCGTGCATGGGCTGCGGTAGAAGACGACCTGGCCAACGTGGTAGAGCGCCTTAACGAAATTGTGCTCAAGAACACAAAAGGCGAGCGGTTTATTACCTTGTTTGTGGCCAAATACAATGAAAGGACCCGCAAAATGAATTATATCAATGCGGGGCATAATCCATCCATTCTATACTCAGAAGGAGGTGCAGTGCCTTTGAAATTAGGCACTACCATGATAGGCGCTTTTGACGAGCTGCCCTTTCTAAACCAGGGTGAAGTAGATATTGAACCGGGAAGTATGATATTTAACTATACCGACGGATTAATGGACTATGACGTTCCAGCCCATAAAATGTGGAACGAGGATAAGCTGCTCGACTTTGTAATAGAAAACGGCGAACTTTCGCCGGATAAGTTTAACCAGACCCTGCTTGATCATGTGCACCTCATCATTAAAGGTAAACCTATTGATGATATTACTTTGCTTACGCTAAGAATATTTTAGTTGATTGAGTTTAGTGGTTGAGTAAGTTGATTAAGTTATTTCCTGATAATATTCAATCTAATCAACCATTCAACCTAATCAACTCATTCACTCAACCCCAACTAATCAACAAAAACTGCATTTTTTCAACATCATTAAATAACCCAACTACATTTCGCATACTTTTGCAATATGTTACTGGCACGGTATCAGCATGAATTGATCGAGGCGGGATGTGATGAAGCTGGGCGCGGCTGCCTTGCAGGTCCTGTGTTTGCCGCTGCCGTTATACTGCCGCCAAAATTTAAGCACAAACTACTTAACGATTCCAAGCAACTTTCTGAAGATATTCGCTATAAACTTCGCAAGGAAATAGAAAAGAAAGCTTTGGCTTTTGCAGTGGCGTCGGTATCAAATGCCGAGATCGATCAGATCAATATTCTGAATGCTTCTTTCCTGGCTATGCACCGCGCGATAGAAATGTTATCCATCAGTCCCGAATTTTTGATCATCGATGGGAACCGTTTTAATAAATACAAAGAACTACCTCACCAATGCATTGTAGAAGGCGACGGCAAATATTTTAGTATTGCTGCTGCATCTGTACTTGCCAAAACCTACCGCGACGATTATATGAAACAGATAGCCTCGGAGCACCCTGAATATGATTGGCACAGTAATAAGGGCTATCCGACCATCAAACATCGCGAAACCATTATGAAAATAGGCTATACGCCGTACCATCGCCTTACTTTCCAGGTAACCGAACCGCAGTCAAGTATTTTGTAAAGATGTTTTGATAAGGGGGCTGTGGTTTTTACTTTTGTTTAAACCATAAAACCAGTTTTGAAGATACTTATTTTAACCCACCGTGTTCCGTTCCCGCAAAATGGAGGTTATCCTATTGTGGTCTGTAATACCATAAGGGGCTTGGTCAATATGGGGCACGAAGTGTCGCTGGTTTCGCTGGATGCTAAAAAGCATCTCCATGAGGAAGAAACGCATGACGAGTTATTAGAGCGGATAAACTACCGTTCGTATGAGATCGACACCAGCATGTCATTGTTCGATGGCTTTCTTACCACTTTCAGTCGTAATGCTTACAATATCGACCGCTACTACGATGCCAACTTTGAGCGGCTGCTTATCGGCGAAGTAAGGAATACGCAATATGATATTATCCAGTTCGAGGGCTTGTTTGTAGCACCTTACATCGACGCTGTACAAAAAAACTGCAAAACCAAACTGGTTTACCGGGCGCATAATATTGAACATCAGATATGGGAAAGGCTGGCTCAGCAAAAGCACGATCCTTTTAAAAAGTTTTATCTAAAGCTGATGTCGCAGCGGATCAAGAAGTATGAGCTGCAGCAGATTAATAAATTTGATGCCATTGCCGTATTTACCGAACAGGATAAAACTACCATGCTGCAATATGGTGCTAAAAACGCTGTTGAGATAGTGCCGGTGGGTATAGAGCTTGATCATTATAAACCTGACCTGGAAAAAATTGAGTTCCCCAGCCTGTTCTTCCTG
>JBQCEA010000047.1:0-5337 GCA_051960695.1 Mucilaginibacter sp.
ATTCGGTGCTGATCTATACCCGTAAAGGACACGACCAGAAAAACGACCTCGTGATCGTGCTTAACATGACGCCAAACCCTCATTATAACTATCGCATAGGTGTGCCGGAAGCAGGTACATGGAAAGAGATATTCAATTCGGATGATAAAAAGTACTGGGGTAGCGGAATGAGTAATCCTACAGCCGTTAAGTCAGAAAAAGAGCACTGGCACGGTCGCGATAATTCTATCAACGTTACCCTGCCTCCGCTGGCAGCTGTGGTTTTTAAACAGGGTAAATAATAAGGCTGGCTATGGATAACAAGTTTTTCTATTTATATCTTGCCGGCGCAATTGTGGCCCTGACGTTTTGTATTTACCGGCTCGTCGTTATTAAACAAACCGATTTCAGGGTTGCTATTGATGCTATAGCCTTTGTGCTGTTTTGTTATATGGCTTACAAGGTAAAGCGCGAGAAACAGGATAAGGACCTTATGTAATTATATACCAATGCTTTATTATACACAATTGATATTTGTTAAGAAGGACATGGAAGAACAGTTTAATCTGTTCGAATCGTATGTTCTGCCATTGCTCAAAAAACATAATGGCATATTACTTTACCGGGTACGCCCGACTGGCGGATCTGTGATCGAGATAGCCATGGACAAGCCTTATGAATTGCATTTGGTCAGTTTCCCGTCGCGCGAGGATTTTGAAAGTTACAGCAGGGACGATGACAGGTTGAAATACATGGAGCTAAAAAATGCATCGATCGAAAAAGCAATGCTGATAGAGGGTAAATTGCTTTAACATTCATTGTCTTTCATCCTTGTACCGATTCCATTGTCCTCACAGACAATTAAATAACCAGTTACATTATTTTACGGGTGCATGTTCAAGCAGAGGGCGTGGGTCAAATAGTACTTTAAACCAAGCTATCTTACCGTTCTCGATATGGTACCAGCCACTTGTGAAGATCGTATGGCCGGACATATTGATATCATAAAAGACACTCACATCACTGTCATCAGCCAGTATCTTTTTGATGTCATATTTAAATTTCATCTTTTTCATATCCTGGAAATAAGTATCAGCGTTATCGCGGTTTCCCATTACGCCAATAAATTTCAGATCATCGTTTACATATTCCCGGGCTTTGTCAAAGTCCTCGTTGTTCATCGCTTCGAGAAATTGAGTTACGGTTTCTTTTGCATTTAGAGCCATAGTTTAACTTTTCATTAAAAACTCCTTTTTACAGTTTTGGGTTTTGTCTAAATAAAAAAAGCCTTCCCAGTTTATCGGGAAGGCTTTTTTTATAGAATTATGTCTGATTATAATTTACCGAGCTCTTGTACAAGGTCGATCAGTTTGTTTGAATAACCCCATTCGTTGTCATACCATGATACAACTTTAACAAAGTTATTGCTCAAAGCGATACCGGCTTTAGCATCAAAAATTGATGTGCGGGCATCACCTTTAAAGTCTTCAGATACTACTTCGTCTTCAGTATAACCTAAGATGCCTTTTAATTCGCCTTCTGAAGCTTCTTTCATTGCAGCTTTAATCTCCTCGTAAGTAGCTGGAGTTTTTAAGCGGGCAGTTAAGTCGACTACAGAAACGTCAGCAACTGGTACGCGGAATGACATACCGGTTAATTTACCTTTCAATTCAGGTAATACTAAGCCTACTGCTTTAGCAGCACCGGTTGATGAAGGAATGATGTTTTGGTAAGCACCACGACCGCCTCTCCAGTCTTTTGCAGAGGGACCATCAACAGTTTTTTGAGTAGCAGTTACCGCGTGGATAGTACTCATCAAACCTTCTTCAATACCGAATTTATCATTCAACACTTTAGCAACAGGAGCTAAACAGTTGGTGGTACAAGATGCATTTGAAACGATATGCTGATCAGCTTTCAGCTGTTTGTGGTTTACACCCATAACGAAAGTATGGGTATCGTCTTTTGCAGGGGCGCTCATTACTACTTTTTTAGCACCTGCATCAATATGTTTTTGCGCACTTTCCTGAGTTAAGAACAAACCGGTTGACTCGATAACAACTTCAGCACCTACTTCATTCCATTTCAGATTAGCAGGATCTTTTTCAGCAGTTACGCGAATGGTTTTACCGTTTACAACTAAATGTCCGCCTTCAACAGCAACGGTGCCATTGAATTTACCGTGAGTAGAGTCATATTTCAACATGTAAGCCATGTATTCTGGCTCAACAAGGTCATTAATACCAACTACTTCAATGTCAGGTCTTTCAATTGCAGCTCTGAAAGCAAGGCGTCCAATACGGCCAAAACCGTTAATTCCTATTTTCATGTTTTTAATTTTTATTTGAATAGTACGTTAATAGATTATTTATAGGTTCTTTTATAATATTTCCGAAAGTGATGTTTGTACCCGAGGCAGCCTCGCACAGGTAATCCTGGAAATTTGCGGCAACGGTGCCGGTGAAATTTACGGTAGTCCCCGGATGCTGTTTATGTAAAGGTAGCAAATAGGTGTGGATTAGTTTAGTAAAACCTGTTATTATGACGCTCTTAAGATAATTATCTTCCTTATTATCAAGATAAAACTCTGTAAAAGAACTCAGGAACACCGCAGGTTGCTTTTGCCGGTATACCTTTTCTAATAAAGTGCGGCGGTCAAAGTCATAGCGATGTTCAAACTTCTTTTTTACATTTATCGGAAGCGTTTCATTCATAAAAGCTTTCAGCAATTGCCGTCCCAGCCAACTGCCAGATCCTTCATCCGCAAGTACAAAGCCGAGGCCGTAATTATTTGGTGTTACTTTCCGCCCGTCATACCAAGCCGCGTTTGATCCGCTTCCGCAGATGCAAATTATGCCCGGCTTATTTTTACAGCAGGCAATGGCGGCAGCATCGATATCATGCTCAACTGTTACTTTGCCAAACTTGAAAAAAGTTGAAAAGGCGTTATAGACAACGTTTTTCAGATCGGTTGAAAAGGAGCCTGCACCATAGAAATAAATGCGTTTTATTTCTTCGGCGTGATGAATGAGGTTGATATTTTTATTGAGCAACTGGATGATCTGTTTTTCATCGTTGAAATAGGGGTTGATGCCGCCCGTTTTAAAAGACGCTACTGTTCTTCCCTTATCGGCGAGCCTCCAGTCGGCATAATTCGATCCGCTATATACAACTGCTATCATTATCAGATAGATAGTATGTCGGCCATCTCCATCAGATCCTCTTCCAATTTAAATTCATGTTGTGTAAGCGCCTCTTCAAGGCTGGTTATTTTGATATGGTTCGCCCGTAAACCAACCATTTTTTGCGTATGCCCTTCAAGCAATGCTTTTACCGCAGCATAACCTAAACGACTGCCCAGCACCCTGTCAAAAGCTGATGGGCTGCCTCCACGCTGTAAGTGGCCCAGGATGGTAACCTTGATATCATAAAACTTGATCTCGTTCTGTACCCGGCGGGCTATATCATAAACGCCACCGTTTTTATCGCCTTCAGCAACGATTACAATGCTTGATGATTTTTTGTTATGCTGACCGGCTTTCAGGTTCCCGATCAATTCATCTATAGCTGTGGCTTTTTCGGGCAACAGAATGGCTTCTGCACCACAGCAAACACCGGCCCTTAAGGCAATAGCACCACTGTCGCGACCCATTACTTCGATGAAGAATAAACGGTCGTGCGCATCAGCAGTATCACGTATTTTATCAATAGCTTCGACAACGGTATTGGTAGCAGTATCAAAGCCTAATGTATAAGTTGATCCGTAAAGGTCATTGTCGATGGTACCGGGTACGCCCATTACCTGTATGTCAGGATATTTTTTTGAAAAACGCAGTGCGCCGGTAAAAGTACCGTCGCCGCCTATAACCACTAAAGCATCAATACCTTGTTTTTTCAAGTTCTGGTAAGCGGCTTCCATGCCCTCATCTGTACGAAAAGGCAGGCACCTGGCTGTTTTTAATATCGTTCCGCCCAGGTTCAGTATATTACTAACCGAACGTGGGTTCATATCATACATGTCATTCTCTATCAGGCCCTGGTAACCCTTGCGTATCCCCACCACATTTAGTCCGCTGTATATACCTGTACGTACAACTGCCCTGATACATGGGTTCATGCCTGGAGCGTCGCCGCCTGAAGTTAATACAGCCAGTTTTGAAATTTTATGCATTTTTTGCCCTATTTTTTCAGTGCGAATATAGTGTGTGTAAATTACACCATTGAATTTTATTTTATTTTTTTTATATTCGGAATTTTACAGCATATATTTAAGGCGTAAACCTAAATACTACATCTTTTGGAAGTAAAGTTACCCACATTTAATTCAGTATTCTCTATCGACTGTGTAATTTTTGGTTTCGAAGCAGGTGAACTTAAAATATTACTGATAGAGCGTAATGAGGAGCCTTATAAAGACTGGCTCGCATTACCGGGATATATTGTTGAGCAGGATGAGAGCATTGATGATGCAGCCGAGCGTATATTATATGAGCTTACAGGTTTGCGCGACCTCCACATGCAACAGTTCCATACCTTTGGCGAAGTGAACCGTCACCCGCAAGGCCGCGTTATCACGGTTGCCTATTATGCACTGATACGCATTAACGGACAGAAAGATCTTCGCCCGGTTACTCAATACGCCAAGAAAGCTTTCTGGCACCCCGTAAATGAACTGCCGAAGCTCGCCTTCGACCATAGCGAAATTTTTAAGACAGGATTTACCAAGTTGCGTCGCAGGTTAAACTATCAGCCTATTGCTTTTGAGTTACTGCCTGAGAAGTTTACACTTACGCAGCTGCAGCTGTTGTATGAGGCCGTTTTAAATAAGAAGCTGGACAAACGTAATTTCAGGAAGAAAATGCTGAGCTATGGTTTCCTGAAAGAATTGGATGAGAAGCAGAAAGGTGTTTCATACCGTGCGGCCAAACTATATAAGTTCGACCGTCGTAAATACGCGAAAATATTCCAGAATGAATTGAACCTGGAAAAAGTAAAAGTTTAGAAGTAGTCTGAAGTTTTAAGTAAAAAGTCTTAAGCCTGTTGTTCTTTAATATTAGAACTCCGGACTTAAGACTTTCGGCTTTATATCTGGCTTGGTGCAAGCTCTAAATGGTATTTCACCAGATTATCTATCGGAGAGCGGATAATGTTACCTACAACCATCCCATTTTCAGCAACTACCTCTTCCAGTACATTTCTGAAGTTATAGCCAACTGAACCAATGCAATTAAATGTATATCTCTGGTAATCGGGATAGTGGGTTACCAGGTTACGGAAGAAATCTTCGAACGAGGTGCGTACCAGGTTCCTTGAATATTCAATGTTTACCGGGTTATCATAAACAAATTTGCTGAAGCT
>JBQCEA010000048.1:0-3608 GCA_051960695.1 Mucilaginibacter sp.
TCCATTGTAATAGTTTATCTAAGTATCAGTCACCAGCACAATACCGGCTCGGCAAATCTAAGTTATAAACTAAAAATTTAAAAAGCAACTAAGCCCTTAGTTTCTTTTTAAGAAAAAGGCCTCCTGTTTAGGAGGCCTTTAATATTAATTTATTTGGTGCTTTGCGGCTTAGGCAGTTCTTTTCTCGGTATCATTTCCTGCTGCTGCGAAGTATTGTAAACAAACGATGCCACAATGGTAGCGGCCTGCTTCAGATCATCCTCACTTAAGCGGTCATAAGTGTCCTGGTTGCTATGGTGCGTACGGGTACCGTAATCCATCGGGTCCTGGATAAACTGAAAACCCGGTATGCCCACTGCGTCGAATGACAAGTGGTCGGTACCGCCGGTATTCCGGATAGTTACAGTACTTGCGCCGAGGCCTTTAAACGGCTGGAACCATTTTTCAAAGATCGGTCTTGCTGCTGAATCGCCTTGCAAATAAATTCCGCGTATTTTACCGGTACCGTTATCTAAATTATAATAGGCTGATACTTTACTCTGTTCTGGCTTAAGCTCCATGGTTTTCGGATCACCGAAATGGTTCAGCACATAATAGCGTGAACCGAACAAGCCCTGCTCTTCTGAGCTCCACAAGCATATACGAATGGTACGTTTAGGTTTAAAACCAACAGATTTTAGTATGCGCATTGCTTCCATCATTACCGCGCTTCCCGCTCCATTATCAGTAGCGCCCGTGGCTGCATGCCATGAGTCGAGATGCCCGCCGATGATCACCAACTGGTCTTTCAGCTTTTTATCCGTTCCCGGAATTTCACCTACCACATCATACCCCTGGAGGTCGTCAGTAAAGAATTGCGTTTTAATATCAGCTTCCATTTCCACTTTCTGACCAGCTTTTACCAAACGCAGGATACGCATATAATCTTCGCCGCTGGTTTCCAGTTCAGGGGCCACAGCTTTTGCGGTATCTACATATGATGCGCCATTAGTTGTAAATACTGTTCCGTCGGTACCTCTTGCCTGGCTCAATATCAGCGCTACATTCTCATCTTTAAGAAAAGTACTAATAGCATTGCGCAAAGCACGTAAACGCATAAATTCGGCCATCCGTGGGTTTGGGCCCCGGCGCCTTTCTGGCTCCACAGTAGCTTTTTCCATCTCAGCCAGTTGCTCGTCAGTATAGCGGGTAAGGTCAGGCTTTAGGCCTTCAGGAAGCTTAGTGTTTTTGGTATCGAAAATAACGATCTTCCCCGCCAGTTTACCTTTGTACTTTTCAAAATCAGCAGTAGTATCAATTTTCACCAATACCACATCTCCTTTTATGGCGCCATTGGTACCGGGTGTCCAGGCTTTAGGTATGGCTATTATAGCATGATAATAGGGAACAGTAATAGCAGCGTAGTTTTTCTGCACTTCCCATCCCTTTCCGAATTTCCCCCATGGTTCGCGCTTCGCATTTTGCAGGCCCCATGATTTTAGCTGGTTCACCGCCCAATCCTGTGCGTGTTTTAATTCAGGCGAGCCTGCCAAACGCGGACCTGAAACGTCAGTAAGATAAAATGCCGTCTCCATTACTTTTGAATGGTTCATCCCCTCATCGCGGATCTTTTGCAGCATTGCCTGGTCGGCAGCGTCCTGGGCCATAGCAGACCCACAGAAGCCGGCAATTAACAGGCATGAAAAAAGTAAATTTCTTTTCATCGTTTTGATCAGTTAAGTAATTAAGAATAAACAAACCTATTTAATTTACAGCGATTTTTTTGCGGTGCCGGCTAACAAATTTGTTACAAGGATGAACACATTTTAGGTATATTTGAATATGAGTTCGTATCGCTTAGACCGCACAATTTTTAAAGTCCAGACTGTTGAAGAAGCTTCGAAGAGCGCGGCCATTTACTATCGGAGTCTTACCTGGCAGGAAAGAATGAAGATAGCAAACTATTTAACAGCATAGCTTATAATTACCCGGAAAATGATCCGCCAAGAATGGACAAAATGGCTTTCAGTATACGATCCAGAGAGTAATATTAACGACCTCGAAAACCTAAACCCTTAAATATATGCTTAAATCTGCCGTACCAATCCTGGCATCACTGAACGAAGAAGAAACAATTAAATTTTATACCGAAAAGCTGGGCTTTACTTTCCACTCAAGCTGGGAAGGCTACCTGATATTAAGTAAAGACAAGGTACATATCCACCTTTGGCCATGTAAAGACCCGGAGATACCTAAAGCTACCGGCTGTTATATTAATGTAACGGAGATCGAAAAGCTTTACGAAAAATATGAACCGCTGGGCGTTGTTCATCCTAATGGTAAGCTGGAAGAAAAGCCGTGGCACATGAAACAGTTCAGCATTTTGGATAATAATGGGAATATCATCCATTTTGGCGAAGACCTGGATACTAATTTATAAGCAACTTATAGCCCCTGCCGTGCACGTTGATGATCTCGACGCTGGAATCGTCCTTTAAATACTTACGAATCTTGCTCAGGAATACATCCATGCTGCGACCGTTGAAGTAATTATCATCGTGCCAGATATTGAGCAGTGCTTCTTCGCGGGTAAGCACCTCATTTTTGCGCAGGCAAAGTAACCGAAGCAATTCTGCCTCTTTGGTAGATAGCTTTTGATGATTATCGCCGATAGATATCATCTGCGTGGTGTAGTCAAAGTCATACCGGCCTATTTTGAAATGGGTCTGCTTTTCTTCCTCACTTTTTTCTGCATTATTAACCCGTTTCAGTAAAGCATTGATGCGGAGCAGCAATTCCTCTATCCGGAAAGGTTTGGTAATATAATCGTCGCCACCCAGGTTAAATGCCTGGGTCTTATCCTCGATCATCCCTTTAGCGGTGGCAAATATGATAGGCACTTTATCATTGATGCGCCTGATCTCTTTGCCCAGCGTAAACCCATCCTTTTTGGGCATCATCACATCCAGTATCAGCAGGTCGAAAGTTTGTTTAGTGAAGGCTCGTAATCCCTCTTCACCATCTTTGCATAAAACAACTTCAAATTTTCCTTTCAGCTGCAGGTAATCCTGTAAAAGCAAACCTAAATTCGGATCATCTTCAACCAATAATATTTTCTTCATGCTGTTGTTTTATGCGATATGAAATTTAAGCTCAAATTCCGAGCCTTTCTCTTTTTCTGATTTTACGCTTATACTTCCGTTAAGCCTTTTTACAATCGTGTTCACATAGCTCAGGCCCAAACCAAAGCCTTTAACATCGTGCAGGTTACCGGTAGGTATGCGATAGAATTGCTCAAATATTTTCGTCTGCTGATCACGGCTCATGCCTATCCCTTTGTCTGCAACGCGGATAACTACCTGGTCATTTTTGTTCAGTGTACTAATGGTGATCTCCGGCACTTCCGGACTGTATTTAATTGCGTTATCGATCAGATTATATAATACATTGGAGAAATGCAGCTCGTCAGCCTCTATCATTGCATTCTGCGCCTCAAGGTTCAAATGTGCCTTTACGTTATACTTCTGTAGTTTTAACGACATACTGTCGAGTACAGTCGTAACCATTTCATTCACATCCAGCGGCTTAATATCCAGATTAAAGTCATTCTTTTCAATACGTGCTATGTT
>JBQCEA010000049.1:0-4639 GCA_051960695.1 Mucilaginibacter sp.
AGGATTATAAATATTGAGCTCGGTGAAGTACTCAACAGGCGGCAGATAAAACAGGGGTAACAAAGTGCCTTTTTCAATCATATATTCTATGTTTGTGCTCAAAAATCGGATAAAATAATGATAAACAAAGCATTTTCGTACGTTGGTATATTCTTTTTATACCTGCTGTCGCTATTGCCGCTTTGGGTACTATATATTTTCTCCGACTTCCTATTTCTCATTATTTACTATGTTGCCCGCTACCGCCGTAAAGTGGTGCAGGAAAATCTGCGGAATGCCTTTCCCGAAAAATCAGAAGCGGAACTGCATACCATTGAGCTTAAGTTCTATCGTTATTTCGCTGACATGGTAGTGGAGACCATCAAGGCTATCTCGATATCAGCTGAAGAACTCAACAGGCGTATAAAGCCAACTAATCCGGACTTGGTAAAACAATACCTTGGCGGCGAGAGAAGTATCATTGCTGTAGCCGGACATTATTGCAACTGGGAATGGGCCTCGTTAAACATTACCTCCTTCATAGATCGTAAATACCTGGCCATTTATAAACCGTTATCAAATAAAACTTATGACAAATTTTTAATTCATGTGCGGTCGCGATTTGGCGGGATACCTGTTGCCATGAAGATGGTTTTGCGTAAAATGGTGGAACTTAAAAATGAACCTTTTTTAACTGTTCTTTTAGGTGATCAAACACCGGTTAAACATGAGGCAACATACTTTACCCCTTTTTTAAATCAGCCTACAGCCGTATTTCTGGGACTTGAAAAAATGGCCAAATCAATGGATTGCGTAGTGGCTTTTTATGATATGCGACGTATAAAAAGGGGATATTATAACTATACTGTTGTTATCTTAACCGAAAAACCAAAAGAAACAGAACCATATGAGATAACCGGAATGCATGTGAAGCATCTTGAAAGCATCATCCGCGAAGCACCGGAATACTGGTTATGGTCGCATCGCAGGTGGAAATTTAAACCTGTGAATGTAGAAAATATTTAGTCAGCAATTCGAAGAGAACATGTTCTATTTAATTCCTTAAGAGTAATAATATTGTCGTTTTAATTTAATTTTATAATATAAATTGCGTTTTTCTGTATCTTTGTATTGCAATCCTACACCTCCCTTTGAATCACATTTATTAAGGCTGCTCTTAAAGCATCAGTTTAATGATAAAAAACTTGTTTTCTAAATTAGGAATACTCTTCCTTTACTTGCTATCGCTATTGCCTTTTTGGCTCCTCTACCTGATTTCCGACCTTTTATTTGTAGTGTTATATTATATAACCCGGTACAGGCGAAAAGTAGTTCATGAAAATCTCAAAAATTCATTTCCGGAAAAGTCTGATCAAGAAAGACATGACATCGAAAAAAAATACTACAGGTACCTGGGTGACTTCATTATGGAAACGGTGAAAATGATCAGTATTTCTGCAGAAGACATTCAGCGGCGAATGAAGCCGACCAATCCGGAAATAATAGACCATTATTTTAAGCAGGGCAGAAGCATTATAGCTGCTGCCGGTCATTACTGCAATTGGGAAATGGCAGCACTTGGGTTTGGTTTTCTAACAGATAAAAGGCGGGTCATTGTTTATAAGCAACAATCAAACGAAGTATTCAATAACTTTTTTAACCGGAACAGGTCGCGTTTTGGATCAACGATGGTTTCGATGAAGCAGACACTCCGGAAAATGATAGAGTATAAAAATGAACTCACTTTTACGGTATTGGTTTCAGATCAGACACCACCGAAGAATGAAGCAAATTATTTTACCAACTTTCTGAACCAGGAAACCGCCGTTTTTCTGGGAACAGAAAAACTCACTAAAATAACAAGCTGTGCAGTGCTGTTTTATAAGATCAAACTTGTTAAAAGAGGTTATTATAGTTTTACACTGGTCCCGCTGATTGAACATCCCGAATTGACAGAACCTTATGAGATAACAGAAGCACATGTTAAATACCTCGAAAATGTGATCAGGGAAGAACCTCAATATTGGTTATGGTCGCACAGGCGGTGGAAATTTAAGCCAGAGGACGTACGCAAGCCAATTGTTAATATTTCATAGTACATTTCTCCATTAAAAAATGTACAATTGCGCCACGCTAAAAAGCTTTATCCATTAATGACCAAGACGCCTAAGGTAGCCATAGTAATATTAAATTGGAATGGTGTAAAGCACTTACGCGAATTTTTGCCTTCTGTGCTTGCATCAACGTGGCCGAACCTTGAAATTATTGTTGGCGATAATGGCTCCACAGATAATTCGATAGAATTTCTTACACAGAATTATCCAACCGTAAGTATCATTCAAAATGATAAGAATTACGGTTTTACCGGCGGATATAACAAGGTACTGGAAAAGGTAGAGGCCGATTATTTCATTCTGCTCAATTCTGATGTGGAAGTGCATCAGGGCTGGATAGAGCCGGTTATAACTTTAATGGAAACCGATCCGTTAATAGCTGCCGCCGCACCTAAAATAAGGTCGTTCGCCGAAAAGGATCATTTTGAACATGCCGGTGCTGCAGGCGGTTTCATAGATGTTTTTGGCTACCCGTTTTGCCGGGGGCGGATGTTTTATGAGATAGAAAAAGACAACGGCCAATACGAAAAGTCTGATGAGATATTTTGGGCATCGGGCGCAGCTATGTTCATTAAAAAGCATTGCTGGGTAGAGGCTGGTGGATTTGATGACCGCTTTTTTGCCCATATGGAAGAAATAGATCTTTGCTGGCGGCTTAAGAATATGGGTTATAGGATAATGTATTGCGCCGAATCAGAAGTTTACCATGTGGGTGGTGGTACGTTAAATACAGAAAATCCTTTCAAAACCTTCCTGAATTTCCGGAATAACCTGTTACTGCTCAAAAACAATCTTTCATTTTGGAGGGCATTATTTATTATTACAATACGGTATTGGATGGATATGCTGGCTATAATCCGTTTCCTGAATGAAGGTAAACGTAAAGATGCCTGGGCCATCAGTCGTGCACATCAGAATTTTATCAAGCATGTTTTTAAGGGGGATGGCCCTAAAACTGCTAAACGCAGTAATCTGCATAAACTAAAGGGTATGTACCGCCGAAGCATCGTATGGGATTTTTTCATGAAAAAGAAAAAGACCTTCAATATGCTTGAGCCGGAAGACTTTTATTAAACTGATCAGGTCTTAGGTAATTGTATTCCTTCTTTCCTGAAAGCGTCATAAATATCAGCCAGTACACGGCTTTTTAGTTTCAGGAAATCGGCAATATCCGCTGCCCAGAAAAATACCCGGAAATCAACCGACTTATCTGTAATACTGTTCAGAAAAACGGCGGGTTCAGGATTGATCATAATATCATTACGATTGCACAAAAGATCCTTTAATAGTGTTGTTACCTTTTGAACGTCTGAACCATAAGCCGCACTGATCAGTATCTCTATCTGCCGGTTGGTATTGCTGAGTGTCCAGTTTACCACATTTTGCGATATCAGGTCACCATTCGGTATAATTACTTCCGAACCGTTCCCTGTAGCCAGTTTACTTGATCTTATACCGATTTCTTTAATCGTACCAGTGCGGTTGTTCACTTCTATAATGTCGCCTATCTGTATTGGTTTTTCAAAGGCTAGAATCATACCTGATACAAGATTGTTAACTATATTTTGTAATCCAAAGCCAATACCAACACCAAACGCACTGAAAATAATAGTTAGCTTATCTAAGGGAAAGCCTGATGCAGCAACAGCCAGCAAAAAGCCAATAGAGAAAACACCAATACGAATAAGCAGGGTTGAGGCGCGGTTTTTCTTCTTTAATACTGAAAGGTCATTGGCGTGGCGCGCTGAAAGATCATAAAAGAAGCTGATAATGCGTGAAACAATTGACGACAGCCAGATAACAATAATGAAAATCACAAAGCCTCCGAAAGTGAATGAAGCGCCGCCAACGGTGCGCGGCTGGGTCAGAATATCGTTAAGATAATCGTGTACCCAGTCATCTATATTTAAATTCTGCAGCAGGAAGAATATCCAAAGCAACGCTGCCAGTGTGGCTAATACGCTTCGGAACTTTTTCTGTAAAACATTAAAATCGATAAGGCTAATGAAGCTACTCTCGGCCCGTTTGGTATGAAATTGAAAATATACAGCTTGGATGATTATCCTGATCACAAAATACAGGCTTATGAGCATCCATAGATTAAATACAGCTGTAATGCCTACAATTTTGGCAAGGCTGAATCTGCCCGTAATGCTTAATATCAGCGAAATGATCTGTAGCAAAGTAAATGCTTTGATGATAAGCTGGGTGTTATGCAAATGACCCTTAGGTTCTTTTTGAGTTCGGAGGTAGAATAGTATAGCAAAGATTATCGAAACGATGCTCAGCAAAAAGATAACATACCTATCGGCATTGGTTATTTGAATAAATAAATTGCTGATGCTGTATATTATAGTTAACCAGAACAATTGATTTAGGAACCTGAACAGTGATAATGGAAAATGTATCCGGACAAGGATAAGCACCAATATAGTTGTTATCAGAAACGCACATTCAAGGAAAAATACGGGCGGGTGATCGTAAAAATAAGGCGCGATGCTCATCGGTATCAATAAAGCTGATACCAATGGTTTTTTGTAGATGAA
>JBQCEA010000050.1:0-2878 GCA_051960695.1 Mucilaginibacter sp.
GCCCGAACAACTCGCTTTCAAATAATGTATCTGTCAACGCACCCACATCAACCTTAACAAAAGGTTTATCTGCGCGGAGTGAGCGCTCATGTATAGCTTTAGCCATCAGGTCCTTACCTGTTCCATTTTCGCCAAGGATAAGGATGTTGGCATCTGTAGGGGCGATCTTATTTACTTTGTGAAAAATGTCCTGCATTGCCTCCGAGTCGCCCAGGATAGATGTGTTTCCCGAAGATTTTACAGTTGCTTTTGCCGGTTTGGTACCTTCCTGCTTGTCAAGTAATTCCTTTATTGTTGCTATCAGCTTTTCATTGTGCCATGGCTTAACGACAAAATCATTGGCGCCTTCTTTGAGCGAACGTACCGCCAGATCAATATCCCCGTAAGCGGTTATCATGATCACACACACATTCGGCTTCCATTCTTTTATCTTTCGCAGCCAATACAACCCCTCATTACCGGTGTTAATGGCGCTGTTAAAGTTCATATCCAATAAAACCAGGTCAACCTGGTTCCGCTGCAGCAGCCAGTTCAGGTTTTCAGGGTTTTTCTCGGTTATCACTTCCTGAGCTTCTGTCTTCAGCAAAAGCTTCACCGCAGTAAGCACGTCCGTATCGTCATCAACAACCAGTACAGTTGCCTTTTTTAATATCATTTTATTAGTTTTATTGTGTTTTGATGCGTTTCAGACTACCAAATTACTCAATTAGTTACAATATTTAGGTCAATGCTTTATATCAACACATTTACCATCTTTTCAAGTAGTTGAAAAACAGCTTTTTTAATGATATTGGCAGAAAAACATTGTATCATTACCGTACACTTGCTGTAACAGAAGCGTACGCCCTAAACTTTGAAATGAATATTAAATTGCTGAAAAACAGTATTTTAATTTGTGGCATATCTTTTTGTAAAACAATACCAAAATATAATTTATAATCGTGGACAGAAAAATTGAAAAAAGAACCTGGAATCAAAAACGTATACTAACCATTGTTGGTATAGTAGCATTAGTAGCGCTGGTTGCCGGTGCTATTTATGGTACAACCGGCAAAAGCAAATACAATGTACCTGTTGACCGTATCACAATTAGCGAAATCACCAAAGGACCATTCTCTGAATTCATACCAGTAAATGGTGTAATTATGCCGCAGATCACCATTTATCTTGATGCCGTACAGGGCGGAACTGTACAACAAAGATTTGTGGAAGACGGTGCAAAACTGCACAAAGGCGATCCCATTGTAAAGCTTTCAAATACCGATGTGGAACTAAGCCTGGCCAATTCTGAAACACAGTTATACAATCTTCAGACTCAGATGCAGATATCAAAGAATAATGCTGAACAAAATACAGTAAATAAATTGCAGTCAATGGCCGATGTTGAAAGCACCTTTAAAGATGCCGAACGGGTTTATAATCTGGATAAAAAACTGTATGCCCAAAAAGCTATCGGCTTGCAGGAATTCCAGATAGCTGAGAATAACTATAACTATCAGCTAAAGAAAAGAAACCTGACAAGGCAAATATTAAAGCAAGATACCGCACTCACCAAAGTACAAGACGAGCAGGTTAAAGAACAATATAAACAAATGAAAAACGCGCTGGAACTGATGCGTAAAGAAGTATCCGACCTGACCGTCAAAGCGCCTATTGATGGTCAATTGACCTCATTAGATGCAGAGGTTGGACAGAATAAGAACAAGGGTGACCACCTGGCGCAGATAGATGGGTTTGACGGGTTAAAAGTACAAGCTTTAGTAGACGAGCACTATATAGCAAGGGTTGTTCCCGGCTTAACCGCTTATTATCCAACTGATAACAAAAACTATAAATTGATAGTAAAGAAAGTTTATACCCAGGTTTTGAATGGACAGTTTAAAGTGGATTTGCTTTTTGTAGGCGACACGCCTCCAGGGTTGAGGAAAGGCCAAACCTTACAGATCAGGCTGGTATTTAGCGATGAGCAGCCGGCTATATTGTTGCCTAAAGGCGGTTTCTACCAGCAAACCGGTGGTAACTGGATATTTAAAGTAAGCGACGATGGCAAGACAGCATATAAAGTTGACATACAGTTGAACCGTCAGAACCCGGATTATTATGAAGTGACGAGAGGCTTAAAACCAGGTGATAAAGTTATCACATCAAGCTATGAAACCTATGGAGACATACAAGAGCTTGTCTTAACCAAATAGATATAAGTAACTAATTATTTAACTAATATATTAAACATCAAATCCTTATCATAAACGTAGGATTTAGGAGGCACAAATGATAAAAATTACTGATTTAGAAAAATTTTACCGCACCGAAGAGGTGGAAACGATAGCCTTGAATAAGCTTTCGATCGAAGTTAAAAAAGGTGAATTCGTGGCAATAATGGGCCCATCAGGGTGCGGCAAATCAACACTGCTTAACATTTTAGGCATGCTTGACGATCCGGATGGCGGAAGCTATGTTTTTAATGGTGTTGAAGTAGCCCATTTTAATGAGCGTAAGCGCGCCGATCTGCGCAAACACAATATAGGCTTCGTGTTCCAGAGCTTTAACCTGATCGATGAACTGACCGTTTTCGAAAACGTTGAACTGCCATTGATCTATACCGGCGTTCCAAGTTCGGAACGTGTGAAAAGGGTAGAAGAGGTATTGGACAAAATGCAGATCATGCACCGTCGTAACCACTACCCCCAGCAGTTATCAGGTGGTCAGCAGCAACGTGTGGCTATTGCCCGTGCAGTTGTTAACAAACCCAAACTGATCCTTGCGGATGAGCCCACGGGTAACCTGGATAGCAGCAATGGTAACGAGGTAATGGAACTTTTAACAGACCTCAACGAGCAGGGCACAACCATCGTGATGGTAACCCACTCTGAACACG
>JBQCEA010000051.1:0-6811 GCA_051960695.1 Mucilaginibacter sp.
CGTGAATGCCAGGAGAAAGGAAGTAGGGTTGGAGCCGATTGAAGATTATCTTAATATGATGTCGGAAATGCATTTTGAGATGAACAAGGCTGTATACGAAAGCAAAGGTATTCATAAACCCAAATTGCTTAAAACGGATAATTGATATCGTATTGGAAGATTAAAAAGGCGTCATGCTGAGGTTCTCGAAGCATGTGGGTAAAGGCCTTACACTCACCCTTCGAGCGCCTCAGGGTGACACCCCTCTTTCTTTTGCAAGGACACAAACAATGGCGATCAGGGCAAATAATATTCTGTCCAGACCTGCTTTTTTCAAAAAAATAAAATTTTCTATTGACAGAATATTTTTTTCGCGTACATTTACGGCGTAAACAAAAAACGATGAAGTTTAACAATGCATATTTTTACGGTTACTACTTTTACTTTACCAGTAAGAGCCGGGACTAATATGCACTAAGAACATATAAGAAAAAACTGAAAAGTCCCGGCCAGAAAAGTCGGGACTTTTTGCTTAAAAGGGTTTTATGAAAGAAAAAAAACCAAGAGTTGCCATCCAGGGGATAAGGGCTTCCTTCCACGAAGAAGCTGCTTTCCTGCATTTCGGTGAAGATATTCAAACCATCGAATGCAATTCGTTCAAACGCACCTTCGAAGCTTTGAAGAACAATGAAGCCGATTACGTGGTAATGGCCATCGAGAATAGTATTGCAGGCAGTATTTTGCCCAACTACTCGTTGATGATGAGCTATAACTTCCCGGTAGTTGGTGAAGTTTATCTGCCAATCCAGCTGCATTTGATGGCTTTGCCCGGTGTAAAGTTCGAGGATGTAAAATATGTTACTTCTCACCCTATTGCAATTCGCCAGTGTGTTGATTTCTTTGACGAATACCCGCACCTTAAAGTGGTTGAAAGCAATGATACCGCCGCCTGTGCCAAACGCATCCGCGATGAGAACCTGACCGATACGGTTGCTATTGCCAACACGCTTGCAGCTAAGCTTTATGACCTGGATATTTTAGAACGCCGGATAGAATCGAACAAGAAGAACTTTACACGTTTCCTGATACTTACCCATCATGAAAATGTAGAGAAGAAAGACAATAACAAAGCATCGTTATGTTTCCAGGTAAGCAACCAGGTTGGTGCGCTGGCCAAAGTGCTGCAGATATTTGCTGAGCAGGAGATCAACATGAGCAAAATACAGTCGATGCCGGTTTTGGGAAAACGTAACGAGTATAATTTTTATGTAGATGTTGAGTGGGATAATAACAAGCAATATGACACTGCCATAAGACAAGTGCTAAAATATACCCACAACTTCAACATCCTGGGCGAATATCAGCGGCACGAAGACGAGTACCTCCAGAACGAAAGAGAGCAAAAAATGCGTGGACAGGAGAAGATCAGCCGTAAATATATTAACGTTAAGAAAATAGTTAAATAAATAACAGTTGAAAAGTTGCAAGGTTGGAAAGTTGAAAGGTTATTCTACGCTTAAAACAGCAACATTTTGAAATACAACACTTAAACATTACAACGTTCAAACATTAAAACAAAAAAGACATGAAAATAGAATTAAATAATATTCAACCGCTTGAATCATGGATACAGGCGAAGTCTGAACCGCTGCTGATCGCAGGACCATGCAGCGCTGAAACAGAAGAACAATTGGTCGCGACAGCGCATTTGTTGGCTAACACAGGTAAAGTAACTGCCCTGCGTGCAGGTATCTGGAAACCACGTACCCGTCCGGGTGAGTTTGAAGGTATCGGCAGCATCGGTTTGGAATGGCTGAAACGCGCTAAAGAAGAAACCGGTTTGCCAACTACTGTAGAGGTAGCTACTGCAAAACACGTTGAAGAAGCTTTGAAATCTGGCGTTGATATTCTTTGGGTTGGAGCACGCTCAACTGTAAATCCTTTCACCGTGCAGGAAATTGCTGACGCCCTTAAAGGTGTTGACGTACCTGTAATGGTTAAAAACCCGGTAAACCCCGACCTGTCATTATGGATCGGTGCTTTAGAGCGCATTAACGGTGCCGGTATTACCAAACTTGCTGCTATTCACCGTGGTTTTTCCTCACACGAAAAATCTGCTTTCCGTAATGAACCAATGTGGGATATGGCTATCAACCTGAAAACACATGCGCCTCAATTGCCAATTATTTGCGACCCAAGCCACATTTGCGGTAACCGCGAGTTATTAGGTTATGTAGCGCAAAAAGCCCTCGACCTGGATATGCAGGGTCTGATGATGGAATCGCACATTGATCCAAGTGTTGCCTGGACAGATGCTAAACAACAGGTTACACCTGCTGCTTTGGCAGAGATAGTTGACCGCTTAACACTTCGTAAACCAGAGATAAAAGGTGCCGAACTGAAAGATATATTGGGCGACCTGCGTAATAAGATCGACAAGATCGACGATATCGTATTCCAGAAAATGGCCGAAAGAATGAAAATTGTTGAGAAGATCGGCAATTACAAAAAGGATAATGGCGTAACCATTTTGCAGGTAAACCGCTGGGACGAAATATTGCACAAGCGCACGGCTTATGCTAAAGCGTTAAACCTGAGCACTGAGTTTGCTGAAAAACTGCTTGAACTAATCCACAGCGAATCTATCCGCAAGCAAACTGAGATCATGAACCAGGGTCAGGATCAGCCTGAAGAAAAGCTGACGCACGCGTAATAAAAGATATGAGAATTGAGATATGAGATTTGAGACTGTATTGTTCTCTATCTCCTATTTCATATCTCTATACTAACAAAAAATGAAACAAAACATCATCCTTACTAAAAAAGGCAGATCAGTTAACGGCACTATACAGCTTACAGGCTCTAAAAGTGAGTGCAACCGAGCACTCATTATTGAAGCCTTGAGCAAGGGTAAAGTGAAGGTGGAGAACGTCTCAGACGCAGCGGATACCGTTACCTTGACTGAAGCCTTGAAGTCGGAAGTCGGAAGTGGGAAGTCGGAAGTATTGTCTAATTCCGAAATTGAAAATCCAAAATCCGAAATCAATATCGGTCCCGCCGGCACGGCAATGCGCTTTCTTACTGCTTATTTTACTCTTCAGGACGAAGAAGTAATACTGACGGGCAGCGAGCGCATGAAGCAACGCCCGATTGGTGTGCTGGTGAATGCTTTGCGTGATATTGGCGCTGAGATAGATTACGTGGAGAATGAGGGCTTTCCTCCGCTTAGGATCAAAGGTAATCTTCAGCAGAAACAAGACGCTATCAGCATTAAAGGTGATATCAGCAGTCAGTATATTACGTCATTGTTGCTTATAGCATCGCAATTGCCTTCGGGTCTGACCTTGCAAATCGAAGGAGAGCTAACTTCAAAACCTTATGTAGAGATGACCCTTGCCATGCTGCAACAGGCAGGCATACAGCACCAGTGGGAAGGAAATAATATTCATATCTCAAAGCAGGATTTCAGGGAAACGACATTGTATGTAGAACCTGACTGGAGTGCCGCGTCATACTGGTATGCAATAGCCGCTTTAGCTGACGAGGCAGAATTATTTTTGCCGGGATTAACGGCTTACAGCTTACAGGGCGACAGCGTTATCACAGAGATCATGGCGAATTTTGGTATTACTTCGCAGTTTAAGGATGGTGGCGTTCACCTGAAAAAAGAACCCAAACCGTTAAGCAGGAAGATATTCGACATGAAATCGTGCCCCGACCTGGCACAAACGGTTATTGTAGTGTGCGCGGCCTTGGGTCATGAAGCTACTTTTACCGGACTTGAAACCTTAAAGATCAAGGAAACAGACCGTGTAAGGGCTTTGCAAAATGAGCTGGCTAAGATCGGCGTTAAACTCATTGAAAAAGGACAAATTTATAAGCTGGATTGCAGCGAAAGGTCAATCCCTGAACACGTTTTCATTAATACTTACGACGACCATCGTATGGCAATGGCATTTGCCCCGCTGGCGTTGATCGTTCCGGAAGTTGAGGTAGAAGATTATATGGTGGTCGAAAAATCATACCCGGCATTTTGGGAAGATCTGAAGAAGGTGGGATTTGAAATAGCACAATCTAAATAAAGGGCTGTCATGCTGAGGCTCTCGAAGCATGTGAGTAGGACCTCCGCTCATACTTCGACGAAGCTCAGTATGACACCCCAAATTAATCAATTAAATCTGCACATTTGCACATCCGCACATTGCACATTAATATATTTGCACATCTAAAAACTATGGCAGGCAATTCATTCGGACAATTATTCAGGATAACAACTTTTGGCGAATCGCATGGTGAAGCCATCGGTGTAATTATTGACGGCTGCCCGGCCCAACTGGATATCGATCTTGATTTTATTCAGTCCGAATTGGATAAACGTAAACCTGGTCAATCCAAGATCACCACTCAGCGTAAAGAAAGTGATATGGTAAAGATTTTATCAGGCATTTTTGAAGGGAAAACCACTGGTACGCCTATTGCCATGCTGATACCCAATGAGGATCAGCGCTCAAAGGACTATTCGCACAATGTGGATGTATTTCGTCCGTCACATGCCGATTATACTTATCAAACCAAATACGGCATCCGCGACCATCGGGGCGGCGGCCGTTCGTCGGCACGTGAAACTGCGGCACGCGTTGCAGCCGGTGCGGTAGCCAAATTATTGCTGAAAACACAAGGCATTGATATTGTTGCTCACGTAAGCAGCGTAGGCAAGATCAATGCGCCGAATGTTGATTTTAACAACGCGGAGGAGTTTATTGCTGAACGAGAGAAGAACATTGTTCGCTGTGTTGACCCTGCTACTGCCGAGGAAATGATAGCCTATATCGATTCGGTTCGTAAAAGCGGTGATACCGTTGGTGGTAAAGTAAGTTGTTACATCACAAATTGCCCGGTTGGCTTAGGCGAGCCCGTTTTTGATAAGCTGCATGCCGATTTGGGTAAAGCCATGTTGAGCATCAATGCCGTCCATGGTTTCGAATACGGTTCAGGATTTGAAGGCAGCGAAATGAATGGCTCTGAGCATAACGACATCTTTATTCCGGGTGAACCGGGTGAGATAAAAACCCGCAGCAATTTTTCGGGCGGCATACAGGGGGGTATCAGCAACGGTATGCCTATCGAATTTAAGGTAGCATTTAAACCCGTCGCTACCATTATGCAGGCCCAATCTACAATTGATAGCCATGGTAATGAAGCTGAGATCTCCGGCAAGGGCCGTCATGATCCCTGTGTTGTACCACGCGCTGTAGTGATCGTTGAAGCTATGGCAGCATTGGTTATTGCAGATCATTGGCTGAGGAACAGGAACGCTGTTCTTGAGGTGCATGAATAAAGAAAAAGACGGTTGTTGGTTTTTTCCGGAAACTAAATATCTGCTGAGCAGTTATTTTGGGTATGGAAAAGATTCCTATTAAAGTTACAAGAGGCGAGGAGATGTACTTGTTTGAAGTGCTTGATTATGTGCATCACCCCAGCGACCGGTGCAAGTTCGAAGTTTTTGCGCATGGCAACTTCGTTGCTTCATTTGAACCCGATCCCAATGGTCATTTGCAAATTTGTAAAAACAACGGAAAGCTTGATGAAGAGCTTTTGCACTTAGTGGCCGACGAGATAGAAACATTTAATTGGTAGGCGCTATTTTTGCCCTATTATCTGTAAAATAAATAAAAGCGGAAACCAAATGGTTATCCGCTTTTCCGTTCAACTGATCTGTTGAAGCTCCACCCATGCTTAAAATTTTAAAGTTATGCCTGCATTAAGTACCGATAAACTCTGGTAGCCCAACTCTGCATAAACGGCTACGCTCGACTGGAAGTAATATTTTCCGCCTGCAAAAACACCAAAGCCTGCACCGCTCGCCGCACTGGCGGCATAGCCCTGGCTATCACTTACACTCACTATCACATAGCCAAGGCTTGCACCGCCATATACATCAAACTTATCGGGAATACTCCAAAGCGCATTAAAATGATACGAACCCCTAACGCCAAGATATGTTGCGCTCTCTTTGATGGAATACGGCGTACCAACAAGGTTATAATTATATTTCGAACTGGCATAAGAGACGGTCGCACCCGCGCTGATAGCATCAGTAAAGCCGTGCTCAAAAGATACTGTTGGGTTAATGGGTAGAGAGGCTGAATATCCTGCACCAAAGTAGGGACTGCCCAAACCAATACCCAGGTTAAGCAGGTTATCACCATTGTTAAACGCCAGTTTGGATTGTGCCTTAGCCAGCGAGCCGGTGGCCATAATTAATAAAGCCGTAAAAAGTAGGGTTCGTTTCATAATGATCAGGTGAATGAATGATTATATATGTTTTTAGGGTTATGTCGTTATAAATTCCGTTTTTCTGCTTTCATCAGTCGAAGCAGGAGCACCATAATAACCAGCGCCAGGAGTATTAATGCACTTTGATTTAATGGATTCATGATCATTTCGGTCAAGTTTTTGGCTGCCGGCCTGCTTATAACTTAAATCTACCAGCATTTAGCCGTATGGGCAATCTGCATTTATTGGATGTGTACGTTCATTTATTATTTGAACTTAAACAATTGATTTCTGCTAAATAATGATTACCTTTTGATAGTCAATTTTTTAGCTATGCTGGTTAAACTGGTTTTGCATAAAATGGCCTGCCGTAATTGCCTGATCCTGGCATTTATGATATTGGCTGATACCGGCATGGCATCATCACAAAAATCTAATGCTTTTTCCGATACCACACAGATCAGCCTGCTCGTAAAAGGCGCCTTGAGTCTTTCTAATACTGATCCAGTTAAGGGTCTCAGATATGCCGACTCTGCTATTAGCATGGCCAGATCAT
>JBQCEA010000052.1:0-3706 GCA_051960695.1 Mucilaginibacter sp.
ATGTTACGTACCTGTGATGTTAAGTTACCAGCCATGCGGTTTACCGAGTCGGTCAAATCTTTACATGTACCGGCGACACCAGGTACCTTGGCCTGGCCGCCCACCTTACCCTCAGTACCTACATCCAGCGCCACACGCGTTACTTCCGAAGAGAATGAGTTTAACTGGTCTACCATGGTATTAATGGTATTCTTAAGCTCCAATATCTCACCTTTGGCTTCCACCGTGATCTTACGCGAAAGGTCGCCCTTTGCAACCGCTGTTGTTACAGCAGCAACGTTACGCACCTGGGCTGTAAGGTTACCAGCCATTTGGTTTACCGAGTCGGTCAGTTCGGCCCACACGCCTGCTACACCTTTAATTTTTGCCTGTTCACCCAATTTACCTTCCGAACCTACCTGACGTGCAACCCGGGTTACCTCCATCGAGAATAACCGCAGTTTAGAAAGCATCTGGTTTGATTCTTTTGCGATACGGAGGAATTCACCCTTTAATGGGTGTCCGCTAATTTCTAATGGTATCTGTTTAGAAAGATCGCCATTGGCAACAGAGTTGATCATACCTGCAATTTCCAGCGTTGGCGAGGTAAGATCAGATATGAGATTATTTAATGAAGATACGCCTTCGGCCCAATCGCCGCGTGCGTCAGCAAGTTCAATTCTTTTAGCCAGGTTACCTTTTTTACCGATTGTTTTTTCGGCCTCAGATATTTCAGCTACTAAACGTTCATTCATATCAATGATGTCGTTCAGAACTTCACAAATTCTTCCGTTTATTCCAGCTTGGGTAACCGGCATGCGTGTGCTGAGTTTCCCGTTTTTGACCAAAGAAAGAACGCGTAAAAGTTCCTTCAGATCAAGGGAGTCATCAATTGTTGAACTGGAAACATCGGTGTGCTCCAAAAGTCCTTCCAAAATATTGTCCTTCATTAAATAATGTTTTTGGGAATAATCAAAAATTTATAGGCGATTGTGATTTTGCTAAATACAGTCTCAATAAAAAAATGTTTTAACTTTTTTAATAATAAACCGCTGATTAATTTTCTTTCTTTTACATATTAGTCTGTTCGTCATAAGCATAGCCGAAATCAATTAAAATAAAAATCAACAGGTTCCTTAGGGGCGGGATCGGCTACAAAATTTAAATTAAACGAAAATAAATCAAGAAAACAAAATTGCCTTAATTACTAATATACTTTCTAACTTATACATTTCTTCCTGCCATTTTAATATTTAACCTAAAAAAATCTTATTTATTGTAACTTTACCACACCCCAACCGCACAACAAAGCCTAAACTTTGTTGTTATAGACCCAATGACCCAAATTCAAGAATCTGCTAATTATAGTAAGCCGGCTGTTGCAAGACTGTCTTTTGATCTGTTTGATAAACTGCCGGTTGCTATTTATACATGTGATAAATATGGATATGTAACGGCCTTTAACAAGGCAGCAGAAAAACTATGGGGCCGTAAGCCCGCAATAGGAAAAGATCTCTGGTGCGGTTCATGGAAGATATTTTATACTGACGGCACACCTATGCCGCTGGATGCTTGTCCAATGGCACGTACGTTAAAGGAAGGCGACATTTTTGAAGAGGAGATAATTATACAAAGGCCCGATGGAAGCACTGCTTTTATACAGCCGCACCCGGTTCCGATGTATAATGACAGCGGCGAATTAGTTGGCGCTGTAAACACACTAATAGACATTACCGAGCAAAAGAAAAATGAGCCGAAGCAGGCCATGCTTGCGGCTATTATTGAATCGTCTGACGATGCGATCATCAGTAAAACGCTTGATGGCATTATCACCAGCTGGAACCATTCTGCCGAAAAAATGTATGGCTATAAAGAAGCAGAGGCGGTTGGCAAATATATCGGGCTCATCATTCCTGATAACCGGATGGATGAAGAGGCGCTTATTATCAGCAAAATAAGTAGCGGAGAAAAGGTTGACCATTACGAAACACGGCGGCGGGATAAATGGGGAAAAGAGATACCTGTTTCGCTTACCATTTCACCCATCAGGGATTCTTCAGGTAAAATATTAGGTGCTTCCAAAGTAGCGCGAGATATAAGCCGGTTTAAATATGCCGAAGAAAGCCAGAAGCGTTATACTGAAAACCTGGAGATATTATATGATATTGGCAAAAAGGTGTCGGAAAGCCTCAATGTGGAGGATATATTACAGAAAGTAACCGATGCCACAACTAAACTTACTGGCGCAGCTTTTGGCGCTTTCTTTTACAATAAACTGGATGATAAGGGACAACCAGATATGGTTTATACCTTATCAGGCGTACCCCGGGAAGCATTTGATAAATTCGGTATGCCCCTTCATTCAGAGGTTTTTCACAAAACTTTCGCAGGTCAGAAGATTTACAGATCAGATAATATTACTAAGGATCCGCTTTATGGTAAAACGCCACCTCATTATGGTTTGCCTAAAGGACATTTACCGGTAGTAAGTTATTTGGCTGTACCTGTAATTTCTAAAACGGGCAATGTGGTTGGAGGATTGTTTTATGGCCATCCCGAAGAAGGCAAGTTTACCAGGGAGCATGAGCAATTGGTATCAAGTGTAATATCGCAAGCAATTGTAGCATTAGACAATGCGCATTTATATGAAGAAGTAAAGCGGTTGAACTCCAAAAAGGATGAGTTCATCGGAATGGCGAGCCACGAATTGAAAACACCGGTGACCAGCCTTAAGGGTTATTTGCAGATATTTGCCCGTAATCTTTCCGATGATGATCACAATAAAACATATATTGATAAAGCTGTAGTCCAGATCAATAAATTGTCGGGGCTTATTTCTGATCTGCTGGATGTATCTAAAATTGAAACAGGAAAGTTGCCATTGTCATTTTCGCAATTTGATCTGAGGCAGCTTTTAATTGAAACGGTTGAATTGATGCAATACAGTTCAAAATCTCATCAAATCAATTTTCAAAGTGACGAAAAGGAAGTGATCATTTCGGCCGACAGGCAAAGAATTGAGCAGGTGGTGATTAATCTTATTTCTAATGCTACCAAGTATTCTCCCCAGGCAAATAAAGTTGATATTTCGTTGCGTAAAAAAGATAAACGGGCTGTAGTTGAAGTACAGGATTTTGGTATAGGCATAAAAGAAGATCAGCAATCGCGTATTTTCTCCCGTTTTTACCGTGTTGATGAACTCGCATCACATATTTCAGGCCTTGGGATTGGCTTATACCTAAGTCATGAAATAATTACAAGACATCAGGGTAGCCTGAGTGTTAAAAGTGAGCCCGGGAAGGGTTCGACCTTTATTTTTGACCTCCCTTTATAAATAAATGGATTTTTAATAAACAAAGGATTAAACCCTCTGTTTATTAAGCATGATTAAAATTACTGGTGACAAATCGTTCATGGTAATTGTCTGTTCGCAAATAGATTACGTCAATCTCTGTCTGCCATGAAAAAAGATAACAAACACTTCAAGTTCATTAATAATGAAACAGATAATGTTATCTATTTCCTATCAGTGCCTAAGGATGATGCCGATTATAAAACTATACTGGAAAGCACCAGACACAAATTAGCCATTGAAAATGGGATATATATCGACAGTATCTACTATGTAGAGGCTCACGAACCCGAAAATGATAAATAACCACTCGTCGATCTATATGACAAGTTCCTGTGATTCCCAATTCGGCTTTTTAATAATTCAAAATTTCTT
>JBQCEA010000053.1:0-8282 GCA_051960695.1 Mucilaginibacter sp.
ATCTGGTTATAGGTATCCCAGTCGTATTTTTCAGGGTTGATAAAAATATTGTTGCCAAATGAGCAAGGCGCCTTATCTCCTTGCACTTCAATGATCCGGAACCTGCCATCGCGGATCACGGGGTTTGAATAAGCGCGGTATAACAGAACAATCACCTGGAGTAATAAATTCAAGCCAAAAGCTGCCACACCGGCCCAGTACAGGTAAAATAGCCATTTAAGTACGATGGGCCATATAGGCTTATTTGGTGCTGGGCTTGCAGGCTGCGTTTGTACAGTTTGCGGAGTGATAACAATAGGCATTTGGTTACCCGATTGTTTTATAGGAAGCTTTACCTGCACCTGCGGATATACCTGCGGCGCTTGCTGGGGTTGCTGTATGGCAACAACCTGTTCTGGTGCAGTTCTAAGTGTCCACGCCTCGGGAATGGTTATCAGCGGCAACGCAAATGATAATACCAGGCAGATAAGTAAAATCACGCGGTTTAGATGATAAAAGGTCTCCTTCTGCAGAAATATTTTGTAAAACAGCAGGCATATCGAAATGAGTAATGCCACGTGCAGGATGTAGGGTATCATTTTTTGTTTGATTTAATGATCTCTAAAATTTCGTTCAATTCAGATTCAGATATTTCCTGCTCCTTCGCAAAGAAAGCAAGCATGCTTGGGTATGAATTATTGAAGTACTGGCTCACAATATCCTTCATGGCATGCTTCTGATAATCCTCTTTTGTAATGACTGGATAATAGCAAAAAATGTTACCAATACTTTCATGAGAAAGGAAACCTTTTTCTTCCAGTATCTTCACCATGGTAGCTACCGAGTTATAATGAGGTTTCGGATCGGGCAATTCAGGAATGATCTCTTTTATAAAGGCTTTTCCCAGGTTCCAGAATGCCTGCATGATCTGTTCTTCTCTTTTCGCTAATTTTTGCATTTCTTAATAAATTTTAATCTAAGATAATACTAATGAATTAGTATTACAACTAATCGATTAGTATTATTTCTTAAGGAACTGATTTTCAGCAATAAAATTTAATATATGCGCGTATGTATTTTTTGAATAGGCACTGTTTATTACATTACAACTAATTAATTTTATCTTAAAGAAAATTTTACATTCGGTTTCTGTTGCGTATTTTTGCACCCCGTTGACTATTGAGAAAAATAAATTGGCACGCGCAATCGCTTTAGCGTTAAAGAATAACTGGAAACAGACCTGGGGATCGTCGCTTATGCGGGCGCAGTTTATCATCGGTTCTGTACTGGTGATCGTTATTTCTACGATGTTGCCTACCTTTTTTAACCTTATTCAAAAAAGGAACGGTCCGGTTTTAAACGATTGGGTGTTAGCAGCAATACCTTCTCATAACGTTTCCTGGGTTATATTCACCATTATTTGGGGAACTGGCGCTTATGCCCTTTGGCGCGGTATCCAAAAGCCCACGATCTATATTACCTATGTGTGGACATTTATTTTCGTTACCATGCTGCGGATATTGTCCATTACCTTGTTACCGCTTGATCCGCCAAGAGGATTGATCGTTTTAACCGATCCGCTTACCGGTGTGTTTTATGGTCAGAGTAATATCACTAAAGACCTATTCTTTTCAGGCCATACCTCCATTTTGTATATGGTATACCTGTGCCTTGAAGGTAAGCGGGAAAAAACGATAGCCCTTATCGCTACTATCACTGTGGCATGTCTGTTATTGGTTCAGCACGTACATTACACTGTGGATGTTATTGCTGCGCCTGTTATCGTGTATCCTGTTTACAGATTCGTTAAATATTTGCTGGGTTAAGCAACTCTTTCCTGTTTGAGTTTCGTTATTAAACAAAAAAGGCTTCCCGGTAGCCCGGGAAACCCTGTCCTGATTTTTACATCAGGACTAACCTAAACCTTATCACAAACCAATAACGTGATGGGACGTTAGGTATTTTCAGGGTAATGCGTTTTGACTTTAAGATGATATAACGGTAACTTCGGTAATATGGAAGTTGAGGAAATAGAGCGTTTGATAAGGATCAGTCGGGAAAAACCACTGCTTCCGGAAACTTATATTCCCTGGCAAAATGATCTGCAACCGAACGAATATTTCCTGCCCGAGCACCTCAATTCCCTGGAGGGTCTAGCTATCTACGACACCTTAACAACCAAACAAAAACTAGAACTTGGCCGGCATGAAGTAGTGCAGGTAATGTACTCTTATGCCTGGGGCGAAGGACTGTTCTGCCTGTTCATGAACAAATATATTCTTGGCCTCTCGCCGGGTGACCTGGAACACCAATTTTTGTTAAGGGAGATCATTGAAGAGTTTCGGCACCAGGAAATGTTTATGCAGTCGATACTAAGGCTCGGCGGTCAACCGATTAGCATTAGCCGGGCGCACCGATTTATCGGTACTATAACCACCAAGTTTCTTCCACCCGATTGCCTGTTTATGGGCAGCCTTTCTATCGAGATCGTTTCAGACCGATACGGAAATTATGGCCGTAAGGATCGGAATCTGTACAGTGTGCTACGAAAGGTATTTGAGCTGCACAATATCGAAGAAGCCCGGCATATTCTTTTTACTAAAGACCTGTTGAAGCGATACACTGCAAAAGCGGGTATCATCAGGCGGACAGTCTACAGCTTTGTAGTGTTGTTTAACATTTATTTCCTGCGAACTTTATACGTAAAAAAAGAGATCTACCAGCGCATTGGCATGGAAGATCCTGCATTGGCGTATAAACTGGCTACAAAGAATTACAAGCAAAAGTTTACCCAAAGCTGTTTGCAGGATATTATCGAATTTGTAGATAGCTGGCGCGGCTTTAACGGCGCCACACGCTGGGCATGGCGCTGGTTAATGAATGCTAAAGTTTAGAGCGATTATTCAGAGGCTTCCTCGCCTTTTTCGCCAAGCTCTACAATATCACCTTCTTTAAAGAGAATAGCCTGCAGGGTTTCGCGCCATTTTGGTTTCTGACGCAGTAAAAACTCCAGGTCCATGCCGAAATGTTTAAATTCTTCGTGCTGGGCATTTTGCATAATGGCTTTGGCCTGGCCGTCTTTCTCCACGGAGATACGTTGCTCGTACCAGTTAATGGCTTCTGCTTCTTCTGTTAATGATACGATCATCCGGGCAAAAGTGCGTGTCTCTTGCGATAATTCGTTAGCTGGTTCGTGATATTGGTCGAATGACATATTTTCTTTTGGAGTATAAAAGAAAATATGTCGGTGTTTTGTTTGCTTCCGGAAGTTTATTCTACTTCAACCCCGGCAACCTGCTCTGCATTTTCAACCTTGCCGGGCTTGCCATTTTTAAATGCTGCGCGTGGTTTTAATCCCAATAACTCAAACATAGCCATGTCAGTATCGAATGACGGATTTGGCGTAGTTAAAAGCTTATCGCCCGCGAATATCGAGTTAGCTCCTGCCATAAAGCATAAGGCTTGCTCAACGGTAGTCATTTCGGTACGGCCTGCTGATAAACGGACTACGGTTTTCGGCATAATGATGCGTGTGGTGGCTATCATGCGTACCATATCCCATACTGATACTCGTGGCTGATCGGCTAAAGGAGTACCCTGTACAGGGACCAATGCATTGATCGGAACAGATTCAGGATGTTTAGGTAAGTTAGATAATGTTTTCAGCATCGAGATGCGGTCTTCAACAGTCTCACCTAACCCAATTATTCCACCGCTGCAAACGGTGATCTTTGCTTTACGAACATGTTCCAGCGTTTTTAAACGCTCATCATAGGTACGGGTGGTGATAATACGTTTATAATCCTCTTCAGAAGTATCGAGGTTATGATTGTAAGCATATAAACCGGCATCGGCCAAACGTTGTGCCTGGTTTTCGGTAAGCATACCCAGTGTGCAGCAAACTTCCATATCCAGCTCGTTAACGGCCTTTACCATTTCTATAACCTTATCGAAGTCTTTATTATCGCGTACCTCGCGCCATGCGGCACCCATGCAAAGCCTCGATGCACCGCCTGCTTTCGCTTTTTCAGCAGCTGCTACCACTTCTTCCTTTGGCATAATGGCATGTACATTTACACCGGTATTGTAGCGTGCTGCCTGCGGACAATAAGCACAATCTTCAGGGCAGCCGCCGGTTTTGATCGAGATCAGTGAACTGATCTGTACTTCTGCGTAATCTTTATTCTCGCGGTGGATGGTAGCAGCCTCATAGATGAGGTCTAATAAAGGCTTGTGGTATATCGCTGATATTTCTTCCTTCGTCCAGTTATATCTTACTTCGCTCATACTAATTTTTCTGTTGAGATGTGTGTGCAAATATGCTGTAATTATTTCTAATCACATTAAAGAAGTTTGGTTGCAAACCATAAAGGCAGCAAAAAACCTGCACAATCTGTAAAAGTGGTAATGATTATAGATGATGCTACAGCCGGGTCAACACCAACACGCTTTAAGATCAAAGGTATTGACGAGCCTGTCAATCCTGCTACGATGAGGTTACCTGTCATCGCCAAAAACAATACGATACCTAGTTTTAAGCTGGCATCATAAACCAACGCAATAAAGAATACGATCAGGCCATTCGCTGCTCCATTAAGCAGTCCCACCAAAAACTCCTTAAAAACAGTACTATAAGCTTGATTATCGGTCAGGTCGCTTAATGAAATACGTCGGACTGTAACTGCTAAAGCCTGCGTAGCTGCATTGCCGCCCATACCGGCTATGATGGTCATGTAGGCGGCAATAATGGGAATATTCTCAACTGTTTTATCAAAATGGCGGATAATGGATGCTGCCAGGTAAGCTGTGCCCAGGTTAATTATAAGCCATGGTAAACGGCTTTTAACTGCAGCGATCCAGCCACCGCTCAGTTCTTCATCCTCAGATACACCCGAGATCTTCAAAATATCCTCGGTGCTTTCTTCTTCCATTACGTCGATGATATCATCAACTGTTACCCGCCCAAGCAGGTGCATTTGGTCATCAACTACCGGGATGGTAGTTAAGTTGTATTGCGATATCAGTTTGGCAACTTCTTCCTGATCAAGATCCGCTTTTACATATACAAAATCATGGTTTACCAGATCGGTTACCTTAGTATTAACATGGGCTTTAATGATGGATTTTATGGATAATATTCCCTGCAAAACATTGTCATCATCAACGGCATAAATGGTATAGAACTCCTCCATTTCTTCCGACTGATGGATAATGGCTTCTAAAGCATCTTTTTTGGACAATCGGATGTTCACCTTGATGATCTCAGAGTTCATCAAACCACCCGCAGTATCCTCGGCATAGCTCCTTAATGCACGGATATTGCTGGCGTCTTCCTGGTCAATATCCTGTAGGATTTCCTGCTGCTCCTGCTCGTCTAACTGAGAAATAATGTCGGTGGCATCATCGTAATCCAGTTCCCCAACAATCTCCGAACGTTTTTCAGGATCAAGGTTAATAAGCAGTTCGGCGGGGTCCTGCTCCTCGTCCATTTCCGATATTACTTCGGATGCAACGTCGGCAGGCAGAATGTTAATGATCTTTTCCCGGGCTTCAACCGGCAATCTTTCAAAAAGGATAGCGATCTCGGAGGCGTGGTAATCCTCCAGAACTTTTTCTAAGTCAGCATCATTACCCTCCAGCGCCTCTTTAATACGTTCGAGATCTTCCTTGTTAATTTCAAAAGATTGCATACCCGACTAAAATACGTAAATAAGCTACAACTGATAACAAAAAATACAGAAATCGGGTTTATTTTTAAGTTCAGATGATAGCTATACCAGATATATTACAGATCAGACCGTATAATCATATTTTACCTGTACCGAAGTAAGCTTTTGAAGCTTAGAAAGTGATTGATTAACCATCATTTTCCGGATGGAAACCTGTATGGTACAATCGGTATCAAAATGTTGTTTGAGCAGGCTTAAATTATCCTCTTTCACTATCCGCATAATGTCATTCATTTGCAGATAATCAAATGAAATAGTATAAATATCGTTCACTGTTTTTTCGATCACTTTAGCCTGATTTAGCGCCTGCTCAGTTGCGGTACGGTATGCATTGATCAGCCCCGGTACGCCAAGCAGTGTTCCGCCAAAATAACGGACCACAATTACAAATACGTTGGTTATGTTGCGGGATAGTAATACATTAAGGATCGGCCTGCCAGCAGTGCCTGATGGCTCGCCATCGTCGTTAATGCGAAAAACAGACCGGTCGGCGCTCCAGCGAAAAGCAAAGCAATGATGGTTAGCTTTTGGGTGTGCAAGCTTTAGATTGTGAAGAATCTCTTTTATATCCTGTTCGCTGCTTATAGGATATGCGTAAGCCATGAACTTGCTGCCGCGATCACGGAAGATGCTTTCGGCAGGATTCTCTATCGTTAAATAAGTATCATCAAAGAGCATTCAGATCAACCCAAAATATGCCCGAGTAATTCGGGGAAATAAATAATAACGATAGCAATTATAGCTAAAATTATGCCTGCAAAATTAAGTCTGCTCAATTTTTCTCTGAAAATCAATAGACCTATTAGCGCACCGGCTACTATAACCCCGATATCCATTATGGAAAATACTGTCGAGGGTTTGTCTGCTAATACCTGGTGAGCTTTAATGTTAAAAAAGATGTTACCAAAGTTAACAGCGCCTAATACCCAACCAATAATGATATGCGGCCATGAAAAACGCATGCGTTTAGTAGCAACCTGGTAAATAAGGCCGAGCAGGGAGAAAACAAACGCTAATATGAAGACCACAAAAAGCGATGATGTGAATGGAATAGCGGTAAACTTGGCTATTTCTTTCAGTAACACATCGATTATGCCCATTCCGGCAAAAATCATTAAGAGATAAAACCAAGAGTTGCTGGGTCTTCGCCGAACGGCGTGCCGGTTTTTCCATGGTATCAGGCAAATGATAGCCACAAGGCCGATCGATATTCCGGCTATTTTAACGCTGTTCAGTACCTCGTTGAATACAAAAAAAGCTGCCAGAACAGGAATAAATAAGGATAGTCTTTCCGCAACGTCTGTTCGCACAATACCAGTTATCCGTATAGATGCGGCTATAATTACGAATAATAGTGGCAACAATATGCCTAACGATAAGTAAACAGCAATTGGCGCTTCGGATAGATGTATTTCCGTCAAATGCGGCCTGAAGAGTAACCAGGTAAGCAATATGGCCGCTGAATAGTTCCAGGTTATAGCCTGGTAAACATCCACTTGGTATCGTTTAGCCAGTTTAAGCATTACCGATACGGTTACACTGCAGCAAATACTTAGGAATATGTAAAACATTAATCGATAGGCTTGTGATGAACTATTTGTAAATGATCTTTTCCCGACGTAAGTCTTTCTCCGGCGATCCCGGTAATATCGGGCGCTTTTAAACCTTGTCCTAAAAGTGTAGTGCCGGTAAATATCCTGGCTTCGTCCCACAGCCCGGCATCAATAAAACTTTGCAGTGTTTGAACGCCCCCTTCAATTATGACCGATTGTATATCCTGCAAATAAAGTTGGAACAAAATATACTGTGGCACAAAACGCTCAAAATCTTCCAAGGCAATATACTTAATTTTTCCTTCAATGTCTGTTTTTATCTCATTAAATATCAAGGTTTCAATGCTTTGATCGTATATTTTTAGTTGACGGCTTAACTCAAGCCGCCGGTCTATGATCACTCGTTTTGGCGATTTTCCAGGCCAGTAACGTGTATTCAATTGCGGATCATCAATGGCAATGGTATTCTTTCCAACCAATATCGCATCTTCTTCGCTTCGCCACTGATGCACCAACCGGCGAGATTCCTCACCTGTTATCCATAACTGTGTTTTATCATCAGGTGCAAAAAAGCCGTCGGCAGTTTGGGCCCACTTCAGTATTACATACGGCCTTTTTTGTTGCACACGGGTAAAGAAACGCCTGTTCAGCCATCTGCACTCGTTTTCCAGTATGCCTGTTGTTACTTTAATACCGGCGTCCTTTAATTTTTCAATGCCCTTTCCGTTTACCTGGTCGAATGGGTCACGGCAACCAACAACCACATGCGGAATACGGTGTTTGATGATCAGATCGGCACAAGGTGGTGTTTTACCATAGTGTGCGCAGGGCTCGAGGGAAACGTAAATGGTCGCGTTGCTCAATAACTCTTCAGCATTATCATGGTTTGCCAGTACATGATTTACCGCATTCACCTCGGCATGCGCTTGTCCGTACTGCCTATGGTAACCCTCGCCTATAATGCGCTCATCATTAACAATAACGGCCCCAACCATAGGATTTGGACTAACATTGCCCATAC
>JBQCEA010000054.1:0-4773 GCA_051960695.1 Mucilaginibacter sp.
AGCTATGGTCGTGATGTCGCTAATAAGTCACACAAGCCATAAAAGATAGCCCAGCGTTGCTCCGCCAAGCACTACAAAGGCCGTGTTTAGTTTCTTGAAACAAAATGTAGTAACAAAACCTAATACAGCTATCAGCATTGTTTTCCAGTCAGTAATTGCTGACTTACCCATATCTATACAGACTGCTAAGATCAATGCGATAGAGGCTATGTTTACAGTATCCAAAAACGCTGACATTACTTTTGACTTCCTC
The DNA here is from genome assembly GCA_051960695.1 of Mucilaginibacter sp. GTDB lineage: Bacteria > Bacteroidota > Bacteroidia > Sphingobacteriales > Sphingobacteriaceae > Mucilaginibacter. The sequence goes on from JBQCEA010000054.1 coordinate 254, forward strand.
AATCTAGAAACGAGTGGATTAAGAAAACCTACAAATACAAAGGATGGCAGGAAAATTCCAATGGTCGCCATAATTGCTCCGTTTACGCCGTTCATCTGCCAGCCGATAAATGTAGCTGAAGAAAATACTGGTCCAGGTGTGAACTGTCCGACGGCAATGGCATCAATCAATACCTGGTGCGAGAGCATTCCGGTTTTTACCAATTCTGAATCCAAAAAAGCAAAAAGCACATAACCGCTGCCATACAAGATCGAACCAACTTTTAGGAATATCCAGAATATTTTCCATCCAGAAGGGGTAATTCGTACTTCTGCTAATAACAGAAAAAGAAGAAAAGTACTTAATGCGTGTACTTTTTGTCTGGCCAGTTGAATTAGGATACCTATAAGTCCTGCACCAAAAAGTACATAGATCTCATTAACACCCAATAATGCGAGCACTACACAGGCTATGCCAATTATACCCAATTCAATGTTTTTTAACGCTTTCTTCCCGAGCGTGATCATCAGCGAAACTACGATGCCTATTATGGCAGGCTTTATGCCATAAATAAATGGTGCAACTTGCGGCAAAGTACCATATTGCTGATAGGCCCATGCCAATAATCCAGTGATCATTACCGCAGGAAGAATAAAACACGCACCAGCAACAAGCAAACCCCGCCATCCGGCGCGTTCGTGGCCGCAATGCAGTGCCATTTCTGTTGAATTGGGCCCGGGAATAAGATTCGTTGCGCCTATTAGGTCTAGAAAGTGCTCATGGTTTATCCATTGTCGTTTGCGAACAATCTCTTCTTCCATCATTGTAATATGGACAGCAGGCCCGCCAAAGCCAATAAAGCCGAGCTTGAGAAATACTCTAGCTACTTCGTTTAATTTTGATTTCTTGGTTGTCAATAGTTTAGCAATATAAAAAGCTAAAATATTGAAACTATTGTTAACTAATTATGATACTTTAGGCGTGAATTGCGCAAGATCATAGATGCCTAATGTTTTTTCAATCTCAGCGACTTTCGCCACCATACTTTCGAACCCATCCTTGCCGAAGTGTTTATGTTCATTGTCTTCAAATTCCTCACCCAGAGAATCATATTCATGCTGAGAAACGAGCTTCCTGAAAGCCGGGAATAAAACAGTATCCTCCCGTGCTTCATGCGGCCGGTACATATAGTTAAAGCTGGTCAATACTTGTATCAATTTATGCGTTTCTGTACCTGTCCGGTTTGATGATTTGGTCAGCTGCATGATCTGGCTGGTTAACGCCCTGCCAGCGTTATGTTGCTTCAATAACGTATCTACCAGATCAGTGAGTTTATTTGCTTTTTTAAACCGCGGAAATAAATAATTCTCTTCTTGTTTTTCGTGATAATCTTCTACAAATTTCCGGATAATGGTAGCCGAATTGTTCAGCGCTTCAATAGGAAACTTTTGCTTTCTTTCCAGTTTATGACGACAATCATCATAGATCAGCAAAATGCGATTTAGCAGACCATGTTCCTGCATCAGGTCCTCAGGTGGCGAAACTTTCTTGTCTTCGTCATCAATAAAGCCTGTGATCAGCGGTAAGCCTAAGGCCGAAACTGCGGTGATCTTTATTGCATTACCAATAAAGTCGCGGCGGGTATTAATAACTTCTTCTTTCATAACTATTGATTTTTATTTGCTTGAATCAATAGTCACAGGGTATAAATTAAATTGTCAATGTCTCATTTTGTTTTAAATCAGTACCTGAATTTGAATTTCTTCAGGTCTGGTAAATATTTTTTTTCTCGTTTTAGTTCATATTGATAGATAACCTGCGCCAGGTTTTTCATGAAAGGGAGACATACGGTTTTGTATTCGTATTTATTATCGTTGTAAATGTCGTCGTCATTCGATTGTACAACTGCCGATAAAATAAATTCCACCTTATTTTTGAAATCAACGATGTAGGCGTTGTCAATATCATAGCCGTATGAGTCGCCGATCTTATCAAATATCCTGATATGGGGATTGATCACAGCCAGGCTGTCGCCGCCATAAAACAGCCATTTACAATAGGCCGGGTAATAATCGGGCGGACTGTAAGTAGGATATTTACTCTCTGTTGGCCACATACTCATGTATTTGTAAATGAACTTGTACTGGTCATCAGTAAGGTTAAATCGCTGTTCTTTTGGAAAAGTTTCAGGAAAAAGCAGCCGTCTTAAAACCATTTGCTGGTCGGTAAGCGGGTAGATATTATTATGCGAAAAATCATAAGGTTCCATCACTAGTTTGTCGTTCTTGTCCAGGTAACCTTTACCCATTATCATGTGCTCTGGGTGCATCGGATATTCGTTGGGATCATACAGCGCCGGTTTATGATAAACTAGTTTTTTGCCGTCGTAGAAATCGATTGGATTAGTATGCTTGGTGCTCTCACCCTTATCACCAATAGCCAGGCGGCCGATGATACGCGTGCCATTCAATTGATATTTCTTTAGTTTTTGATTGATCTCTTCGCGGCCCACAAATTCATATAGCCTGTTATAAGCATCGTTATCGCTTACCAGTAATATTTTTTTGATATAGTTACCAATGCTGGGCAAGCCGTTTCTGGAGGTTGAATCATGTTTTACCTTAGTTTGTCCAGCATAAGCGCTGTCAGTGATCATGGTAGATTTTACTGTTAAGCCTTTAATGTTCAGTTCGTTCAGCTTTTCCAATGCAAAAATGGCCGTTGGTAGTTTAACTGTGCTGGCAGGGTAGAAGTAATGATTGGCATTTAGCCGGTAACTGTATGAACGGAAATGCGGCACATTGTTCACGTCCCGGTCAATCTGAGTATAAAGTATTTGTACTTCGTTGTGAGTAGGATGATTTAAAACGTGTTCAAACAGGTCGCGATGAGATTCCAACAGATTTTTCAAGAAAACGGTATCGATTTCTTGGGCTGAAGCGAATAAAGAAAACATGGATAGCAGACAAGTGAAATAGAATTTCATTATGGAGTAGTTGATTCAGTTGACTAAGTTTATTAAGCTGATCAAGTTACTGTTTTTTCAAATTAAAATAAATTTTACACTATTCAACTTTTCAAACAACCCGCCGCTTGCAGATTTAAATCCCAAAACCTACCTTTACGCCGCTTTTGGTTCCTTTAGCGAAACACCGATAAAGGATTAAAAGGGAACCGGGTGCAAATCCCGGACTGTCCCGCAGCTGTAAGCTCTAAAAACCATAGCCCAATCATTGCCACTGTCCCGGTCTGTCGGGATGGGAAGGCCGGGCGAAAGGAGAGTAAGTCAGAAGACCTGCCAAAACATGATTACTATTCATAGCTTTCGGGGATTGAAGCTTGGATGAAATGCTTGTCGACGGTATTTCCATTTCAAACTTTCCATTTCTGTATGCTGTGGGTCATTCTCACAACAACATGAAAAAAAATTTACCAAAACTTGCTGCGAGCCTGGGGCTTGCGCAATTAACGCTGTTGAGCGTTACAACCTTTGCCCAAACAAATTCCAGGGCAATTGACAGTGTGGTGGTCACGGCTACACGTTCACCTAAAAAATTATCAGAGATCGGGCGCGTAGTAACTGTTATCACCGCCGATCAGATCAGTCATTCTCAAGGTAAAATTTTGCCTGAGTTATTAAATAACGTTGCAGGTATCACTTTCTCAGGCGTTAACAATGCACCGGGCATAAGCACATCTGTTTATTTGAGAGGCGCTTCTAACGGTAATACTCTCATCTTGATAGATGGTTTTCCGGTAAATAATGCTTCTTCTGTCGACGGAAGCTACGACTTGAACGCTTTCCCGGTCAATCAGATCGATCATATTGAGATATTAAAAGGAAGTGGTTCTACATTGTATGGCTCCGATGCCGTTGCCGGAGTTATTAATATCATAACCAAACATGCCTCAAAAGAAGGTTTAAAAGCTTCTGTTCAACTTGCGGGCGGTAGTTATGATACTTTTAATGAAGCTGCCGGAGTAATTGGCACCGTGAAAAATACCGGCATTGCCCTTAACTTGTCTAACTCAGATTCACACGGTTTCCCTGCCGCTACAGATACTACCGGTAAAGGCAATTTTAAAAACGATGGGTTTCATCAGCGCTCGTTAAGTTTTAATATAAAGCAGAAGGTTACTGATAAATTGTCGATAAACGGCAATCTGCAGACAACTTATAATAAGGGCAATTTGCCTTATGATGCGTTTGCTGATGATCAGAACTATAATTATCACAACACATTTTTATTTGGCGGGGTAGGCGCTAAATGGCTGCTTAAAAAAGGCACTTTAGATATTAATGTTAGTCAGAATACAGTCTGGAATAACTTTGACAATGAAGGACCAGATAATGATTCAACACATTCTGTTACCCGCAATATTGGCAGGATAACCAATGCTGAGGCTGTATTTAATTATGGCCTAAGCAAGTATTTTGACATTACAAGTGGTGCTGACTTCAAATATAGCAGTACCCGCCAATACAGTTTATTCGAACAGGCATTTTATCATCCCAATCCTGATTACAATATGGATTCTGC
>JBQCEA010000055.1:0-2122 GCA_051960695.1 Mucilaginibacter sp.
GATTGGTGGCACGCCAACCGCTGTATCATCAGCGGCCTCCTATCCGGTAACCGCCTATAACGCCTATGGCAGCAGCACAGCATCGGTGAACATAACAGTGAATTCTGCAATCGCAACTAGTTTAAGCTCTGCACAGAATTATATCGTGACTTATATTCCTCACGTGCCGATTGCAACCGCGAGCAGCCTGGCTTCGCAACCGGTCGCTAATGTTAACCAGCAGATACAATATATCGATGGCATAGGAAGGCCCATACAGACCGTACAATGGCAGGCAAGCCCGACCGGAAAGGATATTATTCAGCCGGCAGCTTACGACGCATTCGGAAGGGAGACGGTTAAGTACTTGCCTTATTCCGTTGCGACATCATCAACAAGCGATGGCAGTTACAAGTCAACGGCCTTAACCGACCAGGCGTCTTTTTATGCCGCACCGCCGGCTGGGGTAACCGCAATACCAACTCCGCATTCAAATACTGCATTTGAACCGTCCCCACTTAACAGGCCGGTTGAACTTGGGGCGCCTGGTAATGCATGGCAGCTAACCGGCAGCGGTGTAACGGGAAGCGGTCATACAGTTAAAACCGTGTATACCACTAATAATGCAACAGCGATAACCGATACTGCGCACACGATGCTGGTGCAAATGTATTCGGCAACCGTCAACGGAGACGTTAATCAAACGCGCACGTTGACACTGCCAACAGGCACGGCAAATGGCGGGCATACCTATTATCCGGCAGGGGCGCTGTCAGTGACGATCACCCGCAATGAAAACTGGACAAGTGGCCGCGGCTGGACAACCGAAGAATATAAAGATAATGATGGACATCTGGTACTGCGCCGTACTTTTAATTACACAGGGGGCGCGTTACAGATACTCAGCACGTATTATGTATACGACGATCTTGGCGACCTTGCCTTCGTGCTGACACCCATATCAGGAGCAGACACCGGCGTACCCGCACAAAGTGTTCTTGATGCGTACTGTTATCAATACCGCTATGATGGCCGAGGCCGGTTAACGCAAAAAAAGTTACCGGGTAAAGGCTGGGAATACATGGTTTACAACACCTTAGACCAAGTTGTAGCGACCCAGGATGCTAACCAGCGTAACCAAAGCCCGCAGCAATGGGTGTTTACGGATTACGACGTATTTGGCCGGAAAATTATGTCGGGACTGTGGACGTATACTTCCAGCACCGCAGGAACGAGTTATTTAACCAGCATGCAAAGCATGTACAAGGGCCAGGCCAGCCTGTGGGATGCCAGGACTACAACCGGCAATGGTTATACCAACGCCGCAATCCCTCAAACGTTAGGCAGTATTCTTCAATACTTGACGGTGAATTATTACGATGATTATAATTATCCGAATGTCCCATATAGCTCCTTGACGCCAACAGCTACGAACTCAACTCCTACGGATATGCCCACGGGAACACAAACGACGGTCATGAAAGCGGACGGAACTTATAGCGGCGTATTGTGGAATGTCCCATTCTACGATTACTTGGGCCGCCTCGTGCAAGTAAACAAAGAATATTATCTCAGTGGCGCAGCGAATACGAACAACTATGATGTAACACAGACTGTTTATAATTTTGATAACAGTATTTCAACCTCTACGAAAACACATTATACTGCTGGAACCAACACATTAACCGAGGCCATGACGTATAAATACGATCAGATAGGCCGAAGGATTCAAAGCTGGGAAGCGATAACGGTAGGAAGCAATCCACCTAATCCCAGCGTATTGCTGAGCCAGGTGGATTACAATGAAGTTGGGCAAGTAAAGACCAAACATCTGCATAGCACAAATAACGGTATCAGTTTTATTCAAAATACAGCTTATACCTATAATGAACGCGGCTGGCTCAGTACTATAAACGATCCAACAGCAGTGAATTCAGCACAGGTGTTTGGAGAGCAGTTATCTTACAATACCGGCACATCGCCGCAATACAACGGCAATATATCTGGAATGAGCTGGCAAACGATGGTTCCACCGGGCTTAAGTTTGACGCAGGTACAGCAAAGCTACGCTTATAGTTACGATGACCTCAACCGTTTGCTGTTAGCCAATTATACGACCAGCGGGGCAACCGGAAAGTTTAAC
>JBQCEA010000056.1:0-8034 GCA_051960695.1 Mucilaginibacter sp.
AGCATTATATCAGCCGTGTTTAAATAAACTTTTCAGACCGTCGAATATGCTTTCAAAGAAAGTGCCTGCGCCCAAACCATTGTGGTGGGTAAAATAAAGGAACACAATAAATATAATGATGGCTATAATGATAAAGCGTTTGAACATATAGCCCAGAATGATCAATACAACCGGAATAGCTAATAACAGCAGCCAGCTAATATGAATAGGAGTTAGGCTATTAGTGCCTTTATAAACGTAGTATAGTACGGAATGGGTTCCGCTGTCATCAACATGTTTCACGTATAAGAATGCTGATTTATCCAGTTTGCGATGATAAAATGCGGTGCCTTTTTCAAATTTCAGGTTTTCATCGAACCCATTGATGTTAAATGCAAATAAACCGTTCACATTTTCGAGAATATTGTTTGATGTATCGATAGCCACTATGGCAATCTCGTTTTTGGCGAACGGATTTTCTCTTACGGCAAAGTGGCTGATCGCAATTTTATCTGCACGGGCAAATGCCGCAGAAAAGATCAGTATCAAAAAAGCTGGTACGAATTTTTTAATAAACATAGTCAGGTGTGGGCTTATAAATTGCAATAAAATTAATCGTTTTTATGATAGCTCAACAGGAAGCAAACGGATGTCATCTTGTTTTATGGTTGTCGCTATATGACATTTGTAATTATGTGAAATATTAATGCTCCGAATATAATAATCTATGTCATCGTAAGTGATCATGTCTTCAGAAACATCAACTTCATCCAAAGGCGTATGGAAGCCGGTGCCAATCGCTTTCAAAACAGCTTCTTTGCGTGTCCAAAAATTATAAAAACCATCAAATTTTGAGTTATGGCCATTGATATACTGCCATTCATTTGAGGTGAAGTAATTCGGGTAATAGGACAGGTCAATCTCTTTTACCTCTTCAATATCTGCTCCGATCATACCCTTATCGGTTGCACAACAAATAACCACATCGGCCGAATGACTAATGTTAAAATCAATGTTGCCATCAAAATATGGCCGTTTGTGACTATTGTAAAGCAGGTCGCTAAGTTTGAATTTGCTTTCAACTCTCAATGCCTTTAGGGCTTTTGGTAATAGCAATTTTCCGGCTATGGTTAATTGTTTATCTATCCATCGTCGTTTCCGCTGAGCGCTTTGACGCTGATCTTCAGGTAGCAACAATAGCTTGTCGGTAAGCTCCTGCCCGGTCCATTGTTTTTTGATCTGTGTATAGCAACAAACTATCATTATTCAATATTATATAAATTATTATACACGGCCTAAACAGGCATAAATATTATGCCTTACGGGTGCAGCAACATTAATAAACAATATTTATAATTGATGCATAAACCTCTGGCGTTTCTGGTTGTCTTATAAACCTAAATGCAGCATAGCGTTTCTATTTTATGAGTGAACTGAGCATTATTATCGGCGATCATAGACCAGACCTGGTACGGGAAGAAACCCTTGTCGACCTGTTTTCGGCATCAGCTCGAAAACATGCGGATAAAGTAGCACTCATTTTTCATGACGAGCAACTTACCTATCATGATCTTGATGTCTGGAGCGATGCGATAGCTCTCTATCTTAAAGAAAATGGAATAGGCCGCAGCCATAGCGTCGGTGTTTGGTGGCAGCGGGGTTTTGAATTGCATGCAGCCATTATAGGCATTGTAAAATCAGGTGCTGCTTACGTGCCTGTTGACCGTGAGATACCCGCCGAAAGGGTAGAAGTAATAATGGAAGAAGTAGGCGCTGCCGCCTGCTTTAGCATGCAGCAACTGAATGTGGCATGTAAGCTGTTGCAGGTACCGCCCCGTCCGCAACGCTTCAAAGAATCCTCGATACATAAAAACATTGAAGGGCCTTTGCCGGATACTTGTGCCTATGTATTATATACTTCCGGCAGCACAGGTAAACCTAAAGGGATACCAATTAGTCACAGGCAAATCTGTCATCTGGTTCGTGCCGAGCAGACGGTTTTCAATATTCAGCCTGAAGACAAGGTTTATCAGGGTTTCTCTGTGTCGTTTGATATGTGGTGTGAAGAAACATGGATCAGTTATTTTGCCGGAGCAACCTTGTGGGTGGCCGACAATACCACCTCAAAAGCGATTGATGAGTTAGGCGATACGCTGAAAAGTGAACGGATAACCATTTTACATGCCGTGCCAAGCTTGCTGGCTGTTATGGAAGATAGCATACCATCATTACGCATAGTAAATGCCGGTGGCGAAGCCTGTACACCACAGGTTCTATCTAAGTGGGCCAAAAATGGCATAAAATTCTACAATAGTTATGGGCCGACCGAAACTACGGTTACAGCAACCATTGCCCGTTTAAATCCGGGTGATGCCATCGTGATCGGTGATCCTCTGCCTAATTATAACCTGGCAGTGGTAGACGACAAGCTTAACCTGTTACCTGCCGGTGAAGCAGGCGAGTTGGTTATTACAGGTCCCGGTGTATCCAATGGTTATGTAAAGCTTCCGCAACTAACGCATGAAAAGTTTGTGCCCAAGCCGGCTTCGTTATCAATGCTGCCCGGCGACAGAATATACCGTACCGGCGACGCTGCTATTATTGATAAGGATGGCAAAGTAGACTTGCAAGGGCGATTTGACGATCAGATCAAACTACGGGGATATCGCATAGAATTAGGTGAAATAGAAAACCGCCTGAATGAGATAACCGGGGTATTGTCCGCTGCGGTAGCGGTTAGAAAGGATGCAACCGCGCAGGATCAGCTGGTTGGTTATGTGGTGATGGAGGATAATGTCTGCATTGAAGAAAACCTGTTCCGCATAGAGCTTGGCAAAACTTTGCCGTCATACATGGTTCCCGGTACGATCATGACTTTGCCGGAAATGCCGCGTATGCCCAGCGGAAAGATCAACCGCAAAGCTTTGCCGACACCTGATGCATTTGCTGAAAGCCCTGATAGTTCAATGGAAACATTGGACCTGAACGCGTCTGTGAATGACCGGGTGCTGGCCGTTTTACATAAAACATTTCCCGGTAAAACGATAGAGTCATCGATGGATTTCTTTGACGACCTTGGAGGCCACTCGCTTTTGGCTGCCGGGTTTGTATCGCAATTAAGGCGTGATGCCGCGTTGCCGCACGCATCTTTGAAAGATGTATATATCTATCGTCCGTTAAGCACTTTGATAGCCGAATGGGACAAAGAGCCACAGGAAGAAAAACCGCGGGAAAGCACTTATCAAAAACCGTCTTTATGGCGGTATGCCGCTTGCTGGGCCGCACAGTCGGTAGCATTGCTCATCATTTACGGCCTGTTTGCTTTCCAGATATTTATCCCTTACCTGGGTTATTATTATGTAGACCAGGAAACAGATAATGTGCTGTATTCCATTGTTACATCACTGGCTTTATTTTCGCTTATTCCACCCATTTTTACCATTTTATGTATCGGAACCAAGTGGCTGGTGATCGGTAAGTTTAGAGAAGGCGACTATCCTTTGTGGGGCAGTTACTATTTCAGATGGTGGTTTGTAAAGACGATGCAACGGCTGCTGCCTGCTCAATTCCTGAACGGTACGCCTTTGTACCCTTCTTATTTACGGATGCTCGGCATGAAAATAGCTGCCGATGCACAAGTGAGCGATTTTGCTTTTGCTGCTGAAGATCTGATCAGTATCGGAAGTGACGCCAGCTTAAGCTCACAAACCCGGCTCAACAATGCATGGGTAGAAGACGGATTATTGAAGTTAAGATCGATAAAGATCGGTGACCATGCTTATATCGGCTCCAGTGCAATGGTATCAGGCGGAAGTGTAATAGAGGATTGGGGCGAATTACAGGACCTTAGTCATTTGCAATCCGGTAAAACCATCAAGTCGGGAGAGGTTTGGCAGGGAAGTCCGGCTCAATTAAAGGAAACAAAGAATATAGCCGATCTGCCGCAACCGCTTCCCGTTTCCAGGGCCACACGTCGTAAATATAAGATGCTGTTCAGCTTGTTTATTTTGATCTTTCCGATTGTTATCCTGCTGCCGCTGTTGCCTACTATCATGGCGATCAACAGTCTGGATAATGCCGCAGGCGATTATGACTTTACTTATATGATCAATGCACCCGGTCTGGCGCTGCTTTATATTATTCTGTTCGCTGCGGAGACCATCATTCTGTCGCGCATCATGCAGCGAAAGGTAAGGCCTGGGAAATATCCCATTTACAGCACCTTCTATGTGCGTAAGTGGTTTGCCGATCAGCTATTATCGCTAAACCTGATCGTATTGCACCCGATATATGCAACCGTATATGTATCAAGGTTTTTCAGGGCATTGGGCGCCAAAGTGGGTAAAAATTCGGAAATATCAACCGCCAGCAATGTTACACATCCGTTATTAGAGATTGGTGACGGTGCCTTTGTTGCCGATGCGGTAACCTTAGGCGAGGCTGACATTCGCGGTCAGCAATTAATACTGGACAAGACAAAAATTGAAAGTTATAGCTTTGTGGGTAACAGCGCCTTGATACCACAAGGCTATCACCTGCAAGGCAATATGCTTATAGGCGTTTTATCTACTCCGCCGGATGTGCAGCAGATGGAAGAGAATAAAGTCCGCGACTGGTTTGGTTCGCCGGCTATCCCGCTGCCTCGCAGACAGGAGAGTAATGTGTTTCCGCCGGAGTTAACCATTACACCCAAAAGGCGCCGCAAGATGATCAGGGGTACAGTTGAGTTTATCCGCATCATATTACCGGAAAGCGCCATTATTTGTTCCTCTATTTTATTTATCGCTTATGGCCACGACCTGGTGGTCAACCAGCCTTTATGGAAGATCATCCTGAATTTCCCATTCTATTATCTATTTTATATGGGCTTGCCGGCATTCTTATTAACAGTAATATTAAAATGGCTGTTCATCGGCAAATACCGCCCGCGTCAAAAACCCATGTGGACATGGGCAGTATGGAAAAGCGAAGCCATTACATCAACCTACGAAGCATTATCTATACCTTTCTTATTGGAATATATGCAAGGCACGCCCTGGTTGCCGCTGTTGTTGAGGCTTTTAGGCGTGAAGACCGGCAAACGGGTGTTCATGAACACTGCCGATATTACTGAGTACGATATGGTGACCATTTGTGACGATGCTGCGCTTAATGCCGATTGCGGTCCGCAGACCCACTTATTTGAGGACAGGGTGATGAAAATTGGTCCGGTAAAGATCGGCGCCCGCAGTAGTATTGGCGCAAATACAATTATCCTTCACGACAGCGAAATAGGGGACGATACCAAAATTGATGGCCTCTCTCTGGTAATGAAAGGCGAGCGCCTCGCTCCTGGCACCGGCTGGACCGGTAGCCCTGTCCGTCCGGCTTAATTCAGCATTTATTCTATTTTAAAACCATTTTTAAAATGCTTTTAAAATAATCGTCATTTTAATATAACTGGCTATATATAAAATAAATATCTCCTGATATTTTGTTTCCTCAAGAAAAAGTGATTATTATTGTGTCTATATGACACTATGGTGTGTCGGCTAACCAATTTAACAACCGTTTTTAATTAACGATCAAACCGAGAACATGAAGAAGAATTTACCCTTTTTATCCATTATGTTTTCGCTGGCATGCCTGAGCTTAAGTGCATCGGCCCAGCAGAAAACAGCCAACAAAGCAGCGCCTCAGCTTGGGAAAGACCCTGTAAAAGAGGTGATAAAAGCAATGACGCTTGAAGAAAAAGCTAAGCTGGTTGTAGGTATGGGCTTTAAAATGCCCGGTATGCCGCGCCCATCGGCAAAGCAGATGAAAGAGGGTGTAGATATCGGGGGTTTTAAACTTCCGCCATCAGATGAAGATGCATATAACATCCCCGAAAAAGTACCTGGTGCCGCAGGAAGTACGCATGGCATACCGCGTTTAGGCATACCTTCAATCACTGTTTCGGATGGCCCTGCCGGTGTGCGTATAGATCCGATCAGGAATAACGACAGCTCTAAAACCTACTATGCTACAGCCTTCCCGGTAGGTACATTACTGGCCTCATCGTGGGACCCTGAATTGGTGCACAAAGTAGGCGTAGCTTTTGGTAACGAGATACGTGAATATGGTGTTGATGTGATTTTAGGGCCTGGTGCTAATATCCATCGTAATTCGTTAGGTGGCCGTAACTTCGAATATTTTTCTGAAGACCCGTTGGTGAGCGGCCGTACTGCTGCTGCTATTATTAATGGTATCCAGTCGCAGGGTGTTGGTACTTCTATAAAGCATTTTGTGGCTAATAACCAGGAAACTAATCGTAATAGTGTAAATACTATCGTAAGCCAAAGGGCTTTGCGTGAGATCTACCTGAAAGATTTTGAGATCGCTATTAAGGCCTCTCATCCATGGACAGTAATGTCTTCATACAATAAACTGAACGGTGTTTATGCTTCAGAGGACCGTGAACTTTTAACTACTGTGTTGAAAGATGAATGGGGCTTTAAAGGTTTGGTAATGACAGACTGGTTCGGTGGTCATGACGCTGTTGCGCAAATGAATGCCGGCAACGACCTGTTGATGCCGGGCGGCCCTCAGCAAAGTCAGGCTATTGTTGATGCTGTAAAGAAAGGCGAGATCAGCCGGAAACAATTGGATGCCAATGTCGAAAGGATATTGAATATCATCTTAAAGACGCCTGAATTTAAGAAATATAAATTTTCAAATAAACCTGATCTAAAGGCTCATGCAGCAGTAGCTCGTATGGCAGCAGCAGAAGGTATGGTACTGCTTCGCGATGAAGACCATGCTTTACCATTAAAAGGCAAGAATGTGGCCCTGTTTGGTAATATTTCCTATGACCTAATAGCCGGTGGTACAGGCAGCGGCGCAGTAAATAAGGCTTATACTATTTCGCTGGTTCAAGGTTTGGAAAACGGTGGTTATAAAATGGAAAAAGGCCTGATGAACGCTTATGAGGAGTATCTGAAAGCTGAAAATGCCAAAAGGCCAAAAAACCGTATGTCGATCTTTATGGCCCCTAAGCCAATTGCGCAAATGCCGGTTTCAAATGAATTGATAGCGCAGGAAGCTAATGATGCAGACGTGGCTGTATTGACCATCGGCAGAAATGCAGGTGAAGGTGCTGACAGAAAGGTTGAGGATGATTTTACGCTGATGGATTCAGAAAAAGCGCTGATCAAGAACGTTTCTGATGCATTCCATGCTAAAGGCAAAAAACTGGTTGTGGTACTGAATATTGGTGGCGTGATAGAAACTGCAAGCTGGCGCGACCAGGCTGACGGTATTTTGTTAGCATGGCAGCCGGGACTTGAAGGAGGCAACGCTATTACTGATGTGCTTAAAGGCAAAGTGAACCCTTCAGGAAAATTAGCAACTACTTTCCCGGTTGATTACAAGGATGAGCCATCGTCTAAAAATTTTCCTGGCAAAGAATTGCCAATGCCTGTCGGTGAAAAACCAAGCCCGATGAGGGGCAAACCTTCAGAAGTAACTTATGAAGAAGGAATATATGTGGGCTATCGTTATTACACTACTTTTGATGTGAAAACAGCCTATCCTTTTGGTTATGGTTTATCTTATACCAACTTTAAATACAGCGACCTTAAACTAAGCACCAAAACATTTAATGGCTCAATTACTGCAACCGTAACCGTTACCAATACAGGCGATGTGGCCGGCCGTGAGGTTGTGGAGTTATATGTAAGTGCACCTTCGGGTACTTTGCAAAAGCCGGAAGAAGAGTTGAGAGCATTTGGTAAAACCAAAACATTACAGCCAAATGAATCACAGACTTTAAGCTTTACGCTAACAGCTAAAGACCTGGAATCATTTGATACCGCAAAATCTGAATGGATAACTGAAAACGGCACTTATACGGTTAAGGTAGGTGCATCGTCAACAGATATTAAAAAGACTGAGAAATTTGAGGTTCCGAAAACTATCATGGTTGAAAAGGTACATGATGTATTGAAACCACAAGTAGCCATTGATGAATTAAAGAAATAATCTTACACATTAACTGATCATATAAAACCAACCGCTTCGGGATAAAACCCGGGCGGT
>JBQCEA010000057.1:0-2459 GCA_051960695.1 Mucilaginibacter sp.
CCGCTAACAAGTTTTTTAATAGCGTTTACTACATTTTCGGCGTTAGCAGGAATTGGCGTCGGTATTTTATCATATGCCATTTGCATAGCGCCCTGATCGTCTAAAACTGTGGCTTTAATGTGTGATCCACCTATATCGATGGAAAGGAATTTAGGCGATACGCTCTTGTTATTTTTCATGAAATAGTTAAGATAATTGGCTTGATTTTTAAAGGTATGAATGTTTTATAAAGTCAAAATTAAAACAACAATAGTTTAACTGTTGGTTTTTTGCTTTGTTTTTTTATTTACTTAAAGTAATTTTTTCAAACCAATATCCTTCAAACAGGCTTGTGACCAGGTTGATTTTGCAATATTAATAAATACAGACTTTGTAACAAGAATATTATTAAAAATAAATATGGTTATTATATGAATTTCATATTAAATAACCAAAAAATTGCTATTTATTTAAAAAAATGGCAATAAGGGGCGAGAATTAATTATTAGCCGTGTTATTTGTGGCTTTTTTTGCAGATAATTTAGACGTCGGGGGCAGATTCGAACTGCCGTAAAAGGTTTTGCAGACCATCACCTCTCCACTCGGTCACCCGACTTTATAATATTTAATAGGCCTATTGATCAAAAAGTAACTATCACTGAATTGAAGTTATTTACTTAATGCCGAAATGATCTCTTTGGAAGGAAAATCCTTTGAGAAACTAAGATCGATATGATCATATAATATCTTTCCAAAAGAAGCTATTACATAAGTTGCCAGTAAAGGCACGTTTGTGTCGATTCCTGAAAAACGGTTCCATACAGGATCATCTTCAGTATAAACACCAAATTTTTCAGCTATCTCCTTATTAGGATCAAAGTAAAAGCTTAATGACAAATTGTTATCCCAAGCGAGCTTTTCAAGTCTTCGTCCGTCCTCTGTGCTTATTATTAAAAGATTGGCATCATTAGCACGTATATTGTCCTGTATGGCGTTAAGATGTTTTAATTGATCAAGTCCGTGTGCCTGCCAGCTATTGGAATAAAAAGCAATTACAAGGGTCTTATTCAGTAGTTGCCGGAATAAAACAGGGCCGTGCGTTTCGACACCATTAAAGAATTGCTGCCACCGGTAACTGTCTTTTTCAAAAACAAAGTCAGGGGCAATGTCGCCCGTCTTTATCGGACTAACAGCATGACGAGGCTTAAAACTATATTCCTGATCAATGTCAATTTCTGACGCATCAAAACTTGGGTACCTGGATGTTTTTACTACTGCTAACATAACTGCTTTTCATTTGACTATTGCAAATGTATATTAATCCTATCAATTTGGTAGTATTTATTTATAAAAATTTCATTCTTTAAATAAAATATTGTTAATCAATTATTTATTCAGCTTTTTTAAGAAAGTATAAACGTAACAGCCTGCACAAAAACTGAAAAAAGATTCGAGAATGGCAAAAATTATGAGCGTACAAGCAAGCACAAGTGATAATATGCCCAGATGGAATAAAGTGGATACCAGCATAGCGGCAGAAAACAACATCCCTACTCCCGCCGAAAATCTTTTGGGTGCCCGGTCGGTTGGTTTGTTACCAATTTTGAACTGCCTGATCACGGCATCGCTTAAGATTCCAAGCAAACTGTATTTTCCCAATATGCTTGCCCGTAATGCAAAATCGACGATCAGGAAAGCAGGAATTAACCAAACGGATGTTACCAGAAATATGATAGTCAATACAAAAACAAAAAAAGCTATCATTCTGGCTTTATACTCATTAATAACAACAAAATCAACAGGACACTCTAATTCACTTTTCATGGCGCAAATTTGATAAATTCTACCGGATTAGTCAAGTATACTCATGGCCTATTCAACACCTTTTACATTCATCTTAAGAATGTAGATGGCTTTTGACGCTGTAATGAATAGATAGTCTTTATTCTTGCCTGCAAAGCATAGGTTGGCTGTCCAAGGTTCAGGGATGTCGATATGGGCTATCCTCTCTCCTTTGGGATTAAATACAGTTATGCCTTTACCTGTGAGGTAAACATTACCTTTCTCATCTAATGTCATGCCATCTGAGCCTAATTCACAGAACAGTTGCTTGTCTGCAAGCTTGCCATCAGGCTGAATGGTGTATTTATATGTTTTATTAGAGGCTATATCGGCAACGTACAAATATCTTCCATCAGGTGTACCAACGATACCATTAGGTTGCTTCATATCGTCTACCACTATTACCGGCATGTGGCTGCCCTTGGGTAAATAGTATACGTCCTGGCTTGTAAGGTCGGGTTTTTTGCGGGTCCAGTAGTCGCGCGGATAATAAGGGTCGGTAATGTATATACCGCCGTTGGGTGCCACCCATACATCGTTCGGACCAATCATAAAATGTCCCTGATAATAATTAACCAATACAATTATATTTTTATTAGGACTGATAGAGATAAATTTTTAGTGCTCATAATCAAAAC
>JBQCEA010000058.1:0-3608 GCA_051960695.1 Mucilaginibacter sp.
TTGCGCAAGCCGAATTCAAGCCATGGGGAAACCTCAACGGTATAAGAATAAAAGGGCAACTTTTTGAGTTTAACAGCCGAATAGTTGTGGTTGGACAGGATTGGTCAAAGATGCTGGCGACAGCTAAGGAACGACAAAAACCAAAATATATCCTGAATGGCAATGAGCAAATAGTAAATACACAGATAGACAGCCTGCACTTTACCGAAAGTGTAAAAGATAATGGGCGCGGTTCAGCGAAAATTACCATCAAATGTTTACCAGGAGATAACACCAACGTTGAAGGCGTATACTTTAATGTTCTGCTGCCGGAAAGTATTTATGCCAATAGCTCGGTTAAATCCGACAACAACCCCGAACAGCCGCTCAGCAAACTGTCTTTTGATGGCATGCCGCAAAAGCTAAAAGCTTTAAAATTTACTGCATCTTCACAAAATTTAAGTATTAGTGCCGATACCGTATCATCTGTCATCTTTAAGCCGGGGTCAGGTTCACAAAAGAAATTCATCCAATTATATTTCCCGGTTTGTTCTGGCAAACTGACGAAGGGACAAGTATTTACAAGGACTTATGAAATAAAGGTATCCGGCGACATTGATAACTCTCCTGCAGCATTGAAACTGGACACATCAGTACAAGGCAGGCCTTTTGCCGGGCTGGGCGGCAACTTCCGTATCCAAAATCCGAAAACCGATCCGGAAGTGATCGATTACTGTCTTAAAAACCTACGTGTTGCCTGGGGCCGCGTTGAAATGCCCTGGAGCGCCTGGCAACCGGATAGCACCGCCAACCCCTCTGCAACCGATACATCCCAACTCAATATTCGCGTACGCCGTGCTATGCAAATGGCACAGAGGCTGAGCCAGATGAATATACCGGTTATACTTACTGCATGGTTCCCGCCTCAATGGGCAGTGGATGGCAAACTTAGTTTCGCCCCAACGCCGGAAGGGATCTGGGGCAACCCGCTTAAAAAGTCGGCCATGCAGGGTATTTATCAATCCATAACGGATTATATTCTGTATTTAAAAGCACATTATGGCGTAGAGGTACAATTCTTTTCATTTAACGAATCAGACCTGGGTATCAATGTTAGACAAACTGCTGAAGAGCATGATGAACTGATCAAAGGTCTTGGTGCCTATTTTGAATCGAAAGGTTTAAAGACCCGGCTGCTGTTAGGCGATAATTCAGATGCGACAACTTATAAATTCATTTACCCTGCTATGGATGATCCGGAGACACGGGGATATATTGGCGCTGTGTCATTTCATTCGTGGCGAGGGTGGGACACGCCGATATTACAAAAATGGGCAGATGCTGCCAAACAGGTTAACCGTCCTTTGATAGTAGGCGAAGGCAGTATTGATGCGGCAGCATGGAATTATCCTGATTATTTTCTTAATCCGTCTTATGCACTTGAAGAGATCAACTTATACACCCGCCTGTTGGCTATATGTCAGCCCTTATCCATTCTTCAATGGCAGCTAACTTCGGATTATTCTCCGCTGAAAGGGGGAGGAATTTTTGGCAACGATGGTCCGCTTGAGCCAACCCAACGTTTCTGGAACCTGAAACAACTGGCTTCAACCCCGAAAGATCTTTCCTATATGTCGATATCTGTTGACAAGGATGAAATTTCATGTGCGGCGCTGGGTGACAATACATCGCATACCTATGCCATTCATCTGGTGAACAACGGCACCTCCCGGCAGGTTACGTTAACCGGGTTACCGGCAGGTGTACATAAGTTTAATATTTACATCACCAACAAACATGCAGCTATGAAAAAGAAGTCAGTAAAAGTTAAAGATCATGTGTGCAGCTTCAGGCTCAAAGAGCGCTCGTTCGTTACACTGATCAGCGCCTAAAAAGCACGGCCACAGCTATGTCTGTCGTAATTCTACGGATAACGCATCCCGGTAAATCAGTACTACTACGTATGCAATTCCGTAGAATCCCTGCCATTCCGTCTTAACTTCCTCTATACTTTTGGTTCAATTTAAGATCATTGAACTATGAACAAGCTCACTTACATTGATGACCGCCAGTTGGATCATTTTATTTTGAAAAAGTTTTTGTCGCGTTATGGAAGTTCGTACGATGTAAAGTGCACCAGTTCTGCAGTTGACGTACTCAGTTTATTGATGCGTTACAAATATGAAAAAGACATGCTGCCTGATATTATCCTGGTAGATGTTTATATGCCTGGCTTTGACGGATGGGATTTCCTGGAACAGTTGAAATTATTTTACCCTACACTTAATAAACGTATCGAGGTTTATATTCTTTCGGCATTTAAATATCCGGAAGACGTTCAAAGGGCTGCAAAGTATTCTTTTGTAAAAGCCTACATACTCAAACCAATTACCAAAGAAGTTTTACTCAGGCTGATAGAACATAAAAAAATGTCGCTAAACAATTTTGAGGCCATAGCAAACTAATCTCTTTTCCCCGTTACATTCAGCTCTATCATGCTGGTATGCGCTATGCCCAAAGTGTTACCTGGTGTAACATTGATATATTTAGTAAGATAACCGCTGATAATACCTTTGATAGCGTTTTCATAGCTATCCTTGAATTCATGCGAATAAGGAATGTTCGATTTACGAAAATGGATCATTCCCAAGGCATCCACATAAGCGGAGAAAGAATATCCAAAGTCTTCATAAGCGTGGTGGATGGTTATGTTATATTCCGGGTACATGTAATCCTCCGCCGGATCAAATTCATCTAACGGACTACGGCTTTTTTGCACCAACTCTACCTTTACAAATCGGTTATCGCTTTTTAGCACAACGGAATTTCGCGCTGAGAACGCGCTATCCAAAATAGCATTAGCAATTTTCGAACGCTCCCTCATAAACACGGTGTCCTTCTTTGTTGGCGCGCCCATGCGTTTTATGACTTCTGCACCTTTCTTTTTCAGGTAGCTTTCAGAATAGAAAGTCATGTATACCTTTGAGCCTTCATCATCTTCCAGTATTTGTCTTTTTTCATCTACCCGCAATGCGCGAAACACTAAACTGTCGGGGGTTAATGTTTTTAGCTGCAGCCATGAATCGATCATGTTAAATATTTTATCATGGTCATAATAAACATGGAAGCCATAATATTTGTGTGCCTTTGGACTATAAACCCTTACTGAATCATCAGAAATAAAATGGAATTGCCATACCGGAGATAGTTGATAACCCTGTTTGTCAAACACTAATCCGTCAACGAACTGCCTGCGCACTTCAATATAATGAATGCCTTTCACATCGCCAAAAGGCAAACCTACCCGTCTTTTACAGGAAACAAATACAACAGTAAATAAGAGTATTGGCAGCAGTACGCGGAGTTTTTTCATAAAACGCCCAAAATAGTAAAAAAGCTCAATTTTACAGAAAGCCTTAATCTGGACTGATTTACAATAATAACGTATCTACCCGATGAGCATGCACAATGCCATCGCACGGCGACCATGAGAAAATAGTAAAGCGCCCGTCCTGCGAGGCTACCATTGCAAATGCGTCACGTTGATCATGAACAAACTGTGCCGCTGCGAAATGACGTGTACCGCCATCCTGCCCTGGTGTCATGATCTGTGCTTCACTATTGCGAAT
>JBQCEA010000059.1:0-7957 GCA_051960695.1 Mucilaginibacter sp.
AACCTTATATAATATCTCTTGTATACGGCAACGGGTTAGCCTGCTGTTATGCTGAAGAAAATAAGTATGTGACGTGTCAAGCGCTTTGGTATCCATCCAGCACAGGTCAGCTTCTATTTGTTTTGAAACTACAGGTTGATTATGCGCACTTACCAAAATGTCACCACGGCTAATGTCAATATCATCTTCAAGGTGTATGGTTATTGACATGCCTGCCAATGCCGCATCAGGCTGTCTGTCTAATAACTCAATTTTACTAATAGTTGAGTTAAACCCTGATGGCAGAACGGTAATTTTATCGTTCACACGGAATGAACCACTTGATACGCGACCTGCATAACCGCGGTAATCATGAAGTTCGTCAGTCTGTGGTCGAACAACCCACTGTACCGGTAACCTGGCGTGGTCGCTTTTGGTATCAATAGGAATTTCAACTGTTTCCAGATATGAAAGAAGACTGTCGCCTTTATACCACGTCATTCTGTTAGAATTGAAAACGATATTATCACCTTTCAACGCACTGACCGGAATATAAGCTACACGTTGCAGGCCTACTTTCTCGGCTAATTTTTTGTAATCTTCAACGATCTTTTCAAATACATCCTGGCTGTAATCAACCATATCCATTTTATTTACTGCAACAACTACTTGTGGCAGGCCTAACAAGGCAACCAAAAAGGAATGGCGTATGGTCTGCTCAATAACGCCTTTACGCGCGTCAATGAGAATAATAGCCAAATTTGAGTTTGATGCGCCTGTAACCATGTTACGGGTATACTGTATATGGCCCGGCGTATCGGCAATAATAAATTTGCGTTTTTCAGTTTGAAAATACTTATAAGCAACGTCAATAGTAATACCTTGCTCACGTTCAGCTTTTAAGCCATCGGTAAGTATGGCGAGGTCAATTGTACCGTCGTCATTTTTACGGTTTGAACGCTGAAGTGCTTCCAACTGATCGAGCAGGATCGCTTCACTGTCGTACAATAAACGACCTATCAGGGTACTTTTGCCGTCATCAACACTGCCGGCTGTAATAAATTTTAGAATATTCATAATGCTTTAATTTCGGATTTCGGAAGTTCAATTTCGAATTTTGAATAGTTCAATTCGCAAATTCGATATTCGAATTCCGCAATCAAAAATATCCCCCTTTCTTGCGTTCTTCCATGGCGGCTTCACTTACTTTATCGTCCATACGTGCACCACGTTCACTGATACGGGAGGCGCTTATCTCGTCAATAATATCGTCTATCTGGTATGCATAAGATTCTACAGCTGCGGTACAGGTCATATCACCTACGGTGCGGAAACGTACACTTTTGCGTTCTACCACATCTTCCTCATCCATATTCAGGAAAGGAGATGCGGCCATATATACGCCGTTCCGGACAATCACATCCCGCTCATGCGAGAAATAAAGCTCAGGTAACGGTATATTTTCTCTGCGTATATAATTCCAAACATCCAGCTCGGTCCAGTTACTGATCGGAAACACACGCACATTTTCACCCTTGTGAATTTTTCCATTATATAAATTCCACAGTTCAGGGCGCTGGCGTTTAGGGTCCCATTGGCCAAACTCATCGCGAACTGAGAAGATACGCTCTTTTGCACGTGCTTTTTCCTCGTCTCTGCGGGCGCCGCCTATGCAGGCATCAAATTGGTGTTTAGCAATGGTATTTAATAAAGTAACTGTTTGCAATTGGTTACGACTGGCATTTTTGCCTTTTTGTTCTACTGCGCGGCCTGCATCAATATCATCCTGCACATGACCTACGATCAGCTTTTCACCAATGCGTTCTATCAGCTTATCGCGATAAGCGATGGCTTCATCAAAATTGTGGCCGGTATCAATGTGTACCAGCGGAAATGGGAATTTACCTGGGCGAAATGCCTTAAGCGCCAGGTAAACTAATGTTATAGAATCCTTCCCGCCTGAAAATAGCAGCGCGGGCTTTTCAAATTGCCCGGCAACTTCGCGCAGGATATAAATGGCTTCCGCCTCCAGCTCGTCTAAATAATCCAACTGCTCTTTATTACTCATTTATTTCAGTTATTGATTTATTGAATTAGAGAATTATTGAATAGGGTATCAATAATCGCTAATTCCTTATTATTTGTTTTTTAACATTTCATTGAATTAAAAATCACTAATTCAGTCATTTTGAAACTTCATGCAAGCCGCACTCTTTTTTTGATTGGTCTTCCCACCACCAGCGTCCCGCACGGAAATCTTCTCCCGGCTGTACGGCCCTTGTGCAAGGCTGACAGCCTATGCTTGGAAAGCCCCTGTCATGTAACGTATTATAAGGCACATTATGTATCCTGATGTACTCTTTAACCTGGTCAAGCGTCCAATCGTAAATCGGGTGAAATTTAATCAAATTATGCATATCATCCCATTCCAGGTTATGCATGTGTTGACGGTTGGCAGACTGTTCAGCCCGAATGCCTGTTACCCAGCATTGATTCCCTTTTAAAGCGCGATTTAATGGCTCTACCTTACGTATGGCACAACATTCTTTCCTGTTTTCAACCGACTCATAAAAACTATTAGGACCTTTAGCATTTATCATCCTTTCTAACAACTCATTATTGGGATAGTATGCATGTATCGGTTTGCCATACATTTCCATTGTGCGGTTCCATACATAGTAAGTTTCCGGGAAAAGACGGCCAGTTTCCAGTGTAAATATTTTGATCGGCAGGTGATTGGTAAAGATCATATGTGTGATCACCTGGTCTTCCCATCCAAAACTCGTTGAAAACACGATTTCACCCGGAAATTTATCAGCCAACAGCGATAAAGCTGCAACAGGGTCTAATCCGCTTATTTCGTGTTTTATATCCTCTAACGCAGTCATTTTTATAATTATAGTTTTATCAAAAATTTGATAATGCTGTTAACACTAACCAGTATAACAATTATTGCTACGGCTATCATCAGGGTTTTAGCCGAAAGTTTATTAGATATTTTAGCCGCAATAGGAGAGGCTAGGGCGCTACCGATGATTAAACCACCAACAGCTTCCCAGCGGGCTCCATTCAACATGGTAATAAATGTGATAGAACTCATCAGGGCGATAAAAAACCTTGACAGTTTAACTGAACCCAATGAAAACCGGGGATGACGGCCACCTGCTATCAGGCTCGACAATACAATTGAGCCCCAGCCACCGCCGCCAACAGCATCGATAAAACCGCCGCCAAAACCTAATAAACCAATTCTCTTGATTTTTCCATTTGCTCGTTTTTTGCCGGTCTGGAAAGCCTTTTTTAAAATAACAATACTTAATATTAAGGTATACAAAGATACAAACGGTTTGGTATAATGGCTATAATGTTCAAGTGAGGAGAGAATATAAGCGCCCATTACTGCCCCAATAATACCCGGTACAAGCAGCATTTTAAATAACCTCCAGTTAATATTGCCCATTTTGTAGTGCATCCAACCTGCAATACCATTGCTCAGCACTTCAGAAAGGTGTACGCCCATACTTGCAGATGCAGGAGGAATACCCATTGTAAGTGAGAAGGTGGTTGATGTAACACCATATGACATGCCTATAGCACCATCTATCATGGCAAATACAAAACCTGCACCCAAAAAGTAATAAAATAACGGATTTATATCCTGTACGTACGCTTTAAAGCCGGGATCTTTATACCACAGTGCAGTTACTGCAACAACAATAGCTAAAACTATTGTGCCCCAGATAAGCCAGATGAAGCTTTTATTTGCCTGTGGCTTTTTATCAACAAGTACCGATGTTACTTCATTCAACCGCTTTACTTTATAAGCAAAATCACCGGAAAGGGAATTTCTAAGTTCGTTCATCTGCTGTAAGGTTATGTCCAATTCCCCCGGCAAATTATCGTTCAATACTTCCTTTATCCTTTTTGCCACAGTCGGCGACTTTCCATTGGTAGAGATAGCGAGTTTCAGGTCGCCTTTTTGCACTATCGACCCGAGATAGAAGTCACATAGTTCAGGCTTGTCTGCAACGTTGATCAGTAGTTTGCGTTCATGCGCTGACTCTCTTATATAGGTATTTAGTTCGTTGTCATTAGTAGCAGCCACTACAATATCAGCGGTGTCGAGATCAGTATCACTAAATGATTTTTGAATAACCTTGACGCCGCTATAGGCAGAAGCTAATGTATGTACTTCAGGTAAAAATTCAGTTGCAATAACGGTTACCCTTGCTTGCGGACTGTTTACTACGATGGCTGTCAGTTTTTCTAAACCAACATTGCCGCCGCCGATAAGCACCGTATGCAAGTCATTCAGTTTTAAAAAAATTGGGAAAAGCTGGTTGCCTTCTGTTTTTTCGTACTGAATTGTGGCTGAATTGTTATTCCTGGGCAATAATGTCATAAAATTCCCTGATAGGTTGAAACATTGGATGCAAAGAGACCACCTCGCCAATGACGATCAAAGCGGGAGATGAAATCTTCTTCTCCTCAACAATCTCCACAATAGTATCAATAACGCCTACAGCTACCTTCTCATTTGCAGTAGATCCGCTTTGAATAACAGCAACAGGTACACGGTGTTTGCCCTCACTTTTATATATTTCGGTTATCTCTTTTATTTTATGAATGCCCATCAGTACAACGACAGTCGCTTTGGTGCGGGCGGCTTCATAAAGGTCGTTAGATACCTTGCCATCCATTGTTGTGCCTGTTACTACCCAAAAGCTTTCGCTTAAACCACGGTGCGTAACCGGAATGTGCTGTAAAGCCGGTACACCTATCGAACTTGAAATACCTGGAATTACCTCAGCAGGGATACTGTATGATGCAGCATGATCCAACTCTTCATAGCCACGGCCAAATACAAATGGATCGCCACCTTTTAAGCGTACCACATGACCATAGTTCAAGGCATAATCTATCATTAACTTATTGATAGCTTCCTGTGAGTGGGAGTGATCACCCGATCGCTTACCGACATACACTTTCGTAGCATGCTCAGGAGCAAATTCCAGTAATTCTTCATTTACAAGGGCATCGTATAAAACCACATCAGCGGTTTGAAGCGCTTTAATGCCTTTTATGGTGATCAGATCAACATCACCAGGCCCTGCGCCAACCAAAGTAATGCGAGGCTCTTTGACTTTTTTGCTGGTTTTGGTACGTATCATGACTGAACCAACTCCTCTCTTTTGGCTTTTACTGCGCTCAGAAAATTATTTGCTGCAGTAATGTAAGTTCTTGCGAACTCTTCAGAAGGTTCATTTTTATTGATCTGCAATACCAAATCCTGGAATGAGGTTCCTTCTAAAGGGAACTCACCTGTATTCACATATTGTGTATCGAACTCTTTAAGCATGCCTATCTGCGTGCCAATATTGATGTTCTTTTCAAGCAATAATGTTTTTGCCGAACTGATGAACACGTTGTATGCATGATAGATAGCATCAGCCCAGGCACCATTCTCAAACGACTCCTTTGCCCAACCGCTTTTCTCATCGCACTCATAAAGCAAGGTAGCAACCAGGTCTATCACTACGCCGGCGCATTCACCAACACCGATGGCTGTTTTATAAGTTTCCTCGTGGCCCCAATCAACAAATTCATCATCAGCAATATTCGTAAGATCAGCGAGGGGTTTCAACAACTGGTAAAAGTAATCCTTACCTTGTCTGTCATAGTAATTATGATAAGTTTCGCCCTCTATTGAGTTAGCTTTGTAATCGTCTAAAACCGCGCGCAATACAAGCACAGCTCTTTTTGCAGGGACCTTAACTATCCTTTCGGCAGCACGGCCTACGCCGTTACCTACTGTACCGCCGCCAAGCAGTACTTGTACCGAAGGTAACACCTTTAGACCGGCCTTTAACGAGCTGCCATGGAACCCTATGTGGGCAATACCATGCTGTCCGCAAGAGTTCATACAACCGCTGATCTTGATCTTGATATCCCGGTTCACAACAAATTCATCATATTCCCGATAGATCACATCTTCCAGTACCCTGGCCAAAGTCATACTGTTGGATATACCCAGGTTACAGGTATCAGTACCAGGGCAGGTAGTTACATCGGCTACGCTGTCAAAGCCGGGAGCCGACATGTTTAATTCAGTTAAAGCAACATATAATGCCGGTAAAGCCTCTTTCCTTACATATTTTAAAAGCAATCCCTGGTTTTGAGTAACACGTATCTCATCAGCTACATAAGGCCTGATAGCTTCAACCATTTTTCTCGCCAGATCAGTTGGGATATCGCCAACCGTAACCTTGATGTATACTCCATAAAAACCTTTCTGCTTTTGCTCAAATGTGTTGGTTATCAGCCACTGTTCATAACGCAATGGATTATCAATAGTTACCTGTGGTATTAATACAGGCTCTGGAATAACAGGATTATCAATGGCATCGCGGTTGATGGGATATGTCTTTACTTTATTGGCGATCCGCTCTTCTTTGGCTAAGCGTACAACCTCGTCCAAACCGATCTTTTGGATCACATATTTCAAACGTGCTTTATTACGGTTATTTCTTTCGCCATAACGGTCAAAAACACGTATCACAGATTCAATGTAGGGTATAAGTTGATCCTCAGGCAAAAATTCCTCAACCAATGCAGCTAAGAACGGCTGGGCACCAAGGCCACCGCCCAGGTACACCCTGAAGCCGCGTTCGCCTTTCTCATTTATTTTAGGGATAAGGCCAACATCATTTGCATACGCAAATGCGGTGTCATCCTCGCTTGATGAAAACGCAATTTTAAACTTACGAGCCATATCCTGACAGATAGGATTACGCAGGAAAAACTCAAATGCTGCGTGAGCATATGGAGACACATCAAAAGGTTCTTTAGGATCGATACCCGCAGCAGGAGAGGCTGTTACATTACGTACAGTGTTGCCGCACGCCTCACGCATCGTAATATCATCTTTAGATAGGTCAGCAAATAGCTGAGGAGTACGATCCAGGCTTACAAAGTGAATTTGAATGTCCTGGCGGGTAGTTAAATGCAGGTTATGGCTTGCATATTCATCCGAAACGTCGGCTATACGCAATAGCTGTTTAAAGGTAACTTTACCAAATGGCAGTTTAATACGAACCATCTGCACACCTGGCTGGCGCTGGCCATAAATGCCACGTACCAAACGCAGGCTCCTGAACTTTTCGTCGTGTATTTTACCTTCGCGAAATGCCCTGATCTGACGCTCCAGATTAATTATATCTTTTTCAACTACAGGGTTCTCCAATTCGGTGCGGAAACTTTGCATGTCTTTTACTTTTTATCTGTCTTTACTACGGCAATAACCTATTGAATAATAGATTGACGCAAATATATATATAGTATAGGGAAATGGTAGAATTTTATTGGATAATTATTTCCTTTTACACTTAAATTATATATCCGCCAACATTGTTTATATCCAAATGTGCGCCAAAATTGTTTATGATAATTTTTTTACGCAACTATTGCTTTAAGGGTTTAAAACAGGGAATTGCAAAAATAAATTAATGCAAAAGTAGAGGCAAAATAGCATCAACCTATACGTATTTGTGGAAAATAATACCCTTACCTAAAAGTAAACTAATCTTTCACATTAGTTAAATTAGGTCAGATGTCGATGAGTGAATTCTCACGGGCGATAACATCTGCGATACTTGTTTCAGAAAGTATTTTTAATGTAGCATCACGCACCTGCACAAAAACATCCCGGATACCGCAAGTAGTTTCCTGCCGGCACTCTTCGCATTTATGATAGAAATTAAGACTGGCGCAAGGTACCATAGCTATCGGGCCATCGGTGATGCGCATAATGCTAACCAGGTAAATGTCCTTAGGATCCTTATTCAGGCTATAGCCGCCTCCAGCTCCTTTTTTACTGTACAGGAAGCCTGCATTGCGAAGGTCAAGTAGTATTTGTTCAAGAAACTTCTTTGGAATTTTCTCTTCCTCAGCAATTTTAGAGATCTGCATTGGCGGTTTA
>JBQCEA010000060.1:0-3681 GCA_051960695.1 Mucilaginibacter sp.
ATCGCTGAAGCAAGGTTTTTCCGGTCATTTTACTATTTCTGGATGGTACAGACTTATGGTGGAGTACCACTGGACTTAGGAGCAGGTGAATTAAAATTTAATACCTCTACCGCAAGGACCTCCAAACGTAATACTGTACCGGAGGTGTATACGAAAGCAATTTTTCCTGACCTGCTTATTGCGATCGATAAGTTGCCAACTTCCGGACGGGTTGTTGGTGGTGTAACTCAAACAACTGCACGTCTGTTTTTGTCTAAGGCATATTTAACTTATGCGTGGTGGTTGCAAAACCCTAATGGTATACCTACTTACCCCGCTGCGCCACGTACAGACCCTGCAGGGCATGACGCTTCTTATTACTTCCAGCAGGCTTATAATGTTGCCGTAGCGGCAATTGAAAATCCAGGCTCTGCCGGCTTACAGCCTACTTTTTACGATGTGAATGTAGCTACCAATGATCGTAATAATGAGGTACTATTATACGCAGACCATACCCAATCAAGCAGCTTGTATAATGGCGGTGATTTGAGTTATAGCACTGGGGGTTTTGGCACCGATAGCTTTGCAGATTGGTTTGAGCAATGGAACTATACAGGTATTCACAGCAGTACCTCCAGCACAGGTTGGAGCGCTGTAAGTTCGGTGCAACGTGCGGCAACGCAGTCGTTGGGCAGGCCATGGACTATGCTGGCTCCCCCACAGGCTGTATATAAAGTTGATTTTGCCGATAAAACAAATGACTCGCGTTATGACGGTACTTTCGTAACCCGGTACCGGGCTAACTTTACAGAGGCAGGTGTTAAAGTTAATGGTGCAATTCCTGCCAATTTGTATAATGCTAATTTTTTACCGGTAGCTGACGGGGACCCGATACTTACCTTTTTAGATAGTGATGTTGGCGGAGTAGATTATTCTAATTCAACATTCCAAAGCAATGTTGGTGCCGGTGTTTTACCAGGAAGAGCGGATTTTGTAATTGAGCCAAGTTCATTTAGCAGAATATGTTATCCGGGTAACTGGAAATTAGGGCCATATCGTACCGACAACAATGGTGGTTTAGGATCGCCTAACGCGAGCCTTACCCGTCCGTTCCCGATTGCAAAATTCTCGGAATTGTTCTTTATTGCAGCAGAAGCAGCCGTTAAAGGAGCTACCACAGCCGCCGTTACTGGTCCTTATGCTAATGATGGAACAGCGCGGGGCTTAATTAACGTTATCCGTGCCCGTGCAGGTAAATGGCGCTGGGACAATGGTAACAACGTATCGAAAGTACAAGACAACAGCGCAGCTATGATAGCAGCTACCCCTGCGACTATCGACATCAACTATATCCTGGCGGAAAGATCACGCGAATTTTTTGGAGAAGGTTATCGCTGGACAGATCTTGTACGTACGCAAATGTGGACCACACTAAGCAGCAGCTTTGTAATTGCCGGCGCCACAAACCCAAACAATTGGAACGATCATACGGTGAATACCTTCACCCGTACTATTACTCCAGCCAATTATCTGCGTCCCATCCCTCAATCAGAACTTGATGGATTGGATGAGAGTGCAGCAGATAAAAAAGCATATCAAAATCCGGGTTATTGATCCTTGTCTGGTTGTTCGTGATTTTTATATATAATTGGTTTAAGGAGAGATATTTATCTCTCCTTTTTTATTGACGAATCTGTTTATTTGAAGCGATACCTTCAAGCATTATAACTTTAAAATTATTTTTTATGCAACCATTTCATCGTTATAAGATTATGCCACGGCTATTATGTATGTTAATACTGTTGTTTTTTTGTTTTTTTAGCGAGGCGCAGCAAAAGAAAAGCCAGCCGAAATTCGTAGGCAGGGAAAGGATTTGCATCAATAATGATTGGAGGTTTATGCGCTATAATAGCAAGGCAGATGATTTAATATATGATGAGCGCCCCGTTTCTTATAGCCATAATGACGATATCGTGGCAGATACGAGGCCGTCACAAAAGTTATTTGAAGGCACTTCTGAAAAAGTATTAAAAAGGTGGATACTGCCAACTGCGAATGATTTTATAAAAGACCCTGCTAAGCATTTCGTTCGGCCGGCAGGCAATCCCGGAAGCAATTTCCCATTCGTTCAGAAAGATTTTAATGATAACAATTGGGAGAATGTCAATCTTCCGCATGATTGGGCTATTAAAGGTCCTTTTTATAAAGAAGCCAATGCTGTCGTTGGCGGAGGGATGGGAAGATTGCCGGTTCAGGGAGTAGCGTGGTATAGGAAGAGGATCAAAATTCCGGCGACAGACGCTGGGAAATGCATTTATCTTGATATTGATGGTGCAATGTCATACGCCATGGTTTGGTTGAACGGGAATTTAGTAGGAGGGTGGCCCTATGGCTATAATTCTTTCAGGCTCGATTTAACGCCTTATATTAAGTTTGGGGCCGGCAATCAGATCGCCATTAGGTTAGATAATCCCGCCAACTCATCAAGGTGGTATCCAGGGAGCGGCCTATACCGGAATGTATGGCTTACAAAAACAAATAATGTACATGTAGCACAATGGGGTACGGTTATTCAAACAACTAATGTTTCGACTCATGCTGCAACGGTGAACCTTGGTATACGAATTGAGAACAAGGGAGATAGAAGTGAAAAAGTAAAGGTTCTTACCGATGTATATCAGATAAATGACGAATTTCAGAAAGTTAAGAGGATTATCAGCTTCCCTATTTCATCTGTCGAACTGTCCAAACATTCGGCAGATTCGGTAAAAGGCCAGGTCATTATTGATCATCCGGCCCTTTGGGGACCATTACCCGAACAGAAGCCGAACTTATATGTTGCTGTAACGCGATTATTTGAAGGCAGTAGAGGGATCGATACATATGAAACGAGATTCGGTATTAAAGATATTCATTTCGATCCTGAAAAAGGGTTAATTGTAAATGGCCAGAAAATAGGAATACAAGGCGTAAATCAGCATTCTGATTTGGGTGCGCTGGGCTCCGCATTTAACTATAGGGCGGCTGAACGACAGTTGGAATTATTACGTGAAATGGGATGTAATGCGATCAGATTGGCGCATAACCCACCGGCGCCGGAACTACTCGACCTTACTGACCGTATGGGTTTTATGGTAATTGATGAAATTTTCGACTGCTGGGTACAGGGGAAAACACCGTTAGACTTCCATCTGATATTTCCGGACTGGCATGAAGCCGACATCCGGTCCTTTATAAGAAGGGATAAAAATCATCCGTCAGTCATCGCCTGGAGTTTCGGTAATGAAGTGGGAGAGCAATATACGGCAGCTGCAGGTGCATCCATAGCCAGCGAGTTATATGCAATTGTTAAAGATGAAGACCCTACAAGACCGGCGACAGCTTCCATGAACTATGCTAAACCCAATATGTTGTTTCCGGGCGTATTGGATATACTTGCGCTCAATTACCAGGGTGAAGGAATCCGTGATGCGCCGGCATATGCGTATCTGCGAGGTATAAAAACACCGCCGCTATACACAGCCTTTCACGATAAATTCCCTAAAAAAATGGTTTTTAGTAGTGAAACGGCATCTACTTTGAGTTCACGAGGCACCTATATTTTCCCGGTGTACAAAGGCTTCAGTGCGCCGGTAAGTGATTCTACGGGCGGCGATCCTAAAAATCAAGCCGTAAGCGCCTATGAATTGTATACAGCCCAAT
>JBQCEA010000061.1:0-4929 GCA_051960695.1 Mucilaginibacter sp.
CTATCTCTTTAAGTATAATGCTTTGTTTAATAATACGCTGTAGCGCTTCTCTTAGCCGGAACTCCTCTAACTGAAAAGCAAGTGCTTCGTTATAAGCTTGTCTAACCAGCAAGTTTTTAGGATCATATTCACTAAAAACTTCAAACAGCAATGACGATGATGCCTGTAAATGCTTATTCTTTACAGGCTGACCGGGGTAACCAGTAAACACAAGTCCGCCGATGTGAGCAATATCCCGAAAACGACGACGAGCCATTTCATTGGCATTCAGGCTATGCAGTATATCATCCAGCAAATTATCTATCGAAAAAAAGCCTGTATCTTCCAGCGCCTGCTCAATCGGAATATCTTCGTCTGCCAATAATTCGAAGCCGTAGTCGTTCATGGCAATGGAAAAAGAGAAATTGCGGATCTTGGATATACGATAAGCCAAAAGGGATGCCATGCCTTCATGCACTAACCTGCCCTCAAAGGGATAAAATATCAGGTGGTGGCCTTCACGGGATTTAAACGATTCGATCAGGAACTCGTTACGTCGCGGTAAGTGGGACAATTCTGCCTGCAATTCAAATAAAGGCTTTAAGGCAATAACTTCTTCATCGTACTCTATGCCATGCGCAACTTCATCCAGCTTCTCCCTAAAAACAGCAGAAAGCTGGGACGACAATGGCATCCTACCGCCTATCCAGCTGGGTATTAAACCCTTCTTAGCATTGGATTTCCGCACATAGGCGCTCATTTCCTTAACGCGGATAAACTCCAGGCTTTGCCCCGCGAACCAGAAATTATCCCCTTCTTTCAGCTTTGAGATAAAAGATTCCTCGATAGTGCCCAGGCTTTTACCGCTTAGCCATCTCACCCTTATACTGACATCGCTGGTAATAGTGCCTATGCTTAACCGGTGGCGCATGGCAACCCGTCGACTGTTTACTTTATATACACCATTTTCCACCTCAACCTTTAAGAACTCATCATATTGGGCCAGCACTTTGCCGCCGTGCGTAATAAAGTCGAGCAGTTCATTAAATTCATTGCGGGTAAGATCGGCAAAGGCATAGGTGGTTTTCACTTCCCTGAATAGTTCATCAGCCCGGAAGCCATCAGAAACCGCTAAAGTGACCATATATTGGATAAGCACATCCATTGTGAGCAGCATCGGGTCGCGGCTTTCATATATTCCCTGCCTGATACCCTGTTTCAGTGCTGCACCCTCCAGCAGTTCAAGCGAATGAGTGGGCACAAAATAAGCCCGAGATGTTGCCCCCGGATGGTGACCGCTCCGGCCCGCCCGCTGCATAAACCGGGCAACTCCCTTTGGACTACCTACCTGCACAACCGTATCTACCGGACGAAAATCGACTCCCAAGTCAAGGCTTGACGTGCAGACAACCACTTTTAACGCTTCGGCGTGTAAAGCCTGCTCAACCCAATTGCGCAGTTCGTTATCCAGCGACCCATGATGCATAGCCATGATACCTGCGTATTCGGGATAGTTATCCAAAATAGCATGGTACCATATTTCAGCCTGCGAGCGTGTATTGGTAAATATCAACGTAGTATTGCTTTTGGCAACAATTTCCATTACCTGTGGTAAAAGCCGGACACCAATATGCCCTGACCAGGAATAGCTTTCAATATTTTCCGGAATGACAGATTTAATAACCAGCTTTTTATCCAGGAATGCCCGCACCATTTTTACCTGGTCAGGCGGGAAATCGTTACCCAACAAAACTTCTGATGCCTGTTCGAGATTGCCGATAGTCGCACTGATACCCCATATTCTAAGTCTGACCCCTCCCCGGCAATCCCCAACCGGGAGGGAGCTTGGATATGTACTTTCTTCTTTAGATAATTCTATCTCCTCTTCTTTGGAGAGGGTTGGGGAGAGGTGCTTCAATTTCGATATTCCCAGCTCTACTTGCACACCTCGTTTGGTTCCCAATAACTCGTGCCATTCGTCAATAACAACCACCTGCAGGCTCCTGAATATTTTAGGATATTCTTTCTGGGCCAGCATCAGGTGCAGGCTTTCGGGTGTGGTGAGCAGAACTTCAGGTAACTTGGTTTTTAACGCATGCTTTTCCGCTGCCGGTGTATCGCCTGTGCGCGTCATGATGCGCCATGGAAGTCCGAGCTCATCGCAAACTTCCTGCATGGCCTTTTTAATGTCATTGGTTAAGGCACGAAGGGGCGTTATCCAAAGCATCAGCAAGCCATTGTTTTGCCTGGTTTTATAAGTGTCGGGATATTGGTTGATGTAGTTGGCCAGGAAAGGCAGGAAAACCGCAAAAGTTTTACCACTTCCGGTAGGGGCATTGAGTAACCCTGAATAGCCTGACAGGTAAGCATCTTCCATTTCCTGCTGAAAGGGAAATTGCAGCCAGCTCTTTTGCTGGTACCATTCCTGTATTACCTGCTGACCTATCGTACTCATGTATGCCTCTAACAAAACTATTCCATTTTTGTCATTAATGAAAAAGCCCTGCTAATGACAGGGCCTTAATGTTGTTAAAATATGCCACTACTATTTTTTCTCTGGCAATAAGATCAATTTTATCAGGTTATTGGTGTTTAAATATTTATTGGCAGCGTCCTTAACAGTCAGCACGTTCGCTTTATCCAGGTCATGAATCCTGCTTAGAGCATTATCAGGGTTCAGTTGATTTTGTGAAGCACCTTCAAGGAATCCTTCCCAAAAAGTATTTTCCTTCAAATCAACCTCTATTGATCTGGTGGCTTCCGCTTTAAATTTTTCAAGGTCTACAGCTTCTGGGCCGTTTTGCTTTATTTTGTTGATCTCATCCAGTGTGGCTGCTATTAAGCGGTCGACATTGGCAGGGGCACAACCAAAATAGACGGTAATAGCATAACGGCCGGTTGGCAGTTTGGTATAACTTGCCTGTACGCCAGGGGCATAAGTTTCCCCTTCTTTCTCACGCAAACGCTCAATCAGTTTAATGGTTAATATTTCCTCGAGCGCGTTAACCTGCAGATTGTTATATTCATTGTAGTCATAGTCGCCACTGAAAACCAGTCGCACGGTACTTTTGTCGCCAATGCCTTTATAAACATCTTTAGTTATTTGTCCTGCCGGCGGATGGATATTCAGATCTTTATAGGTTTCGCTGCTGTTTGATGATGGCAAACTTCCAAGGTATTTTTCCAGCAACGGTTTTATTTTATCGGTATCGAAGCTGCCTACAATAATAAAGGTGAAACCATTGGCATCGGCAAAACGTTGCTTGTAAAACTTATAAGCTTTATCCAGGCTGGCTGCATTAAGGCGCTCAGTAGTAGGCACCATTCGCCTGAAATTATGATTGCTCAAAACGGCCGAAACAGTATCCTGGTATACACTTGCCGGGTCAAGACTGCGGTTTGCCAATATGGATTTGGTTTGCGTCAGGTCTGATTGCCAGATATCCGGGTCCTTGCGCGGCTCGGTAAAGTATAAATACACCAATTGCAGAGCGGTTTCAAAGTCCTTGTTTGAGGAATTGCCTTTTATACCTTCTGAAAGTTCATGGATAAACGGTGAAATGCTTACGTTTTTGCCGCTCAGCATCTTGTCCAATTGTATCTGTGAAAAGCTTCCCAACCCGCTGCCGCCGATCACTTCGGCTGCTAAATTAGCCGAGGTAAAGTCTTCATCGCTGGCCAATGATGTACCACCGAAATGATACCCGCTTATCAATATCTGGTCGTTTTTAAAGGTGGTAGGTTTCAGTGTTACTTTTACGCCATTGCTCAAGGTAAGCGTAGTAGTGGAAATGGCTTCATCCTTTTGCTCAGATACGATCTTGCCCGGAGTAGGTTCCTTGTCCAGTAAAGGTTTGTTGATTACGTTGTCAACGTATGGCTTCACATCTTTACCTGCTGTGCTTATCCATTCCAGTAATGTCTTTTCAGTGGGCAGCTTATCCTTTTCCTTTTCAGGCGCCTCAACTATTACTGCACGGTTTTGGTTGCTGATGTATTTACCGGCCAAAGCATTTATCTGCGCTAATGTGATGCTGCCGATATTCTGCTTATAGAATTCATATTCCCATGCTATTCCGGGAATGGCATCACCTTCCAGAAAATTCTGCTGATATTCCTGTACAAAATTTACCGATTTAGTTTTATCCCGTTCATTATATGCATTCTCTATCTGGGTCAATGCATCTTTCTTGGCACGTTCAAGCTCAGTCTGCGTAAAGCCAAATTTACGGGCGCGTTCTGTCTCAGCAACGACAGCTTTTATGGCTTTTTCCAGTTCACCGGGTTTTGCTACCGCGATAGAAGTAAAAGCGTCCTGGTGACCTATGAAACCGCCATAGCTTGCCCTGCCAAAAAGGAATGGCGGATTTGACTGTTGCGTCAGCTCATTCAGCCGTTGGTTCAGCATAGCATTGAACAGCTCGTTACGCATGCTTTGCAGGTATTCTGCCTTGGTTTGGATCTTGGTTTCAGGATGACGTACCACAATTTCGCATATTGTGTATGGAAACTCTTTGTCTGTGGCTATTTTAACCATTGTGCCCGGTGTGGCCGGAACAGAATATTTAGGTCTTGGGCGCTCATTAGCCGGATCTTTTAACGGCGAAAAGTATTGTTTTATATAGGCTTCAACCTGTTTGGGGTCAAAATCGCCTACAGCAATTACTGCTTGTAAGTCTGGCCTGTACCAGTCGTGGTAAAAGCTTTTAATGGTTTCCGGCTTGAAGGTCTTCAAGATGTCTTCTTTACCTATCGGAATGCGCTGTGCATACCTTGAATTATTCAGTAAAACAGGCAACACCTGGTTCTGCAAACGCTCCTGTGCATTCTTACCGCGCAGTCGTGCTTCTTCTAAAACTACACCACGTTCGTCATTAATTTCTGTCGGGTCGAAGGTTTGATAACCTGCCCAGTTGGCTAATATATCAAAGCCTTTCTCGAATACTTTAG
>JBQCEA010000062.1:0-2694 GCA_051960695.1 Mucilaginibacter sp.
CTAATATTAAAACTACCGATGCCAGGCTGTTAACCGTTAAAGACACTACATCCGCAGCGTATAAACAACTCACTTCCGGACGGACGAAACTCATAGCTGCCAAAAAGCAATATACCGCTAAACGCGATGATAAGCTGGAAGGTTTTGCCATCCTGAGCGATATATTTCTAAGGCTGATCAGGATGATTGTAGGGCCATTGATATTCAGCACGCTGGTGGTTGGTATTGCTAAGGTAGGGGATATAAAGTCTGTAGGCAGGATTGGCGGCAAAACGTTGCTGTTGTTTATCGGCGCAGCATTTGTGTCGCTACTACTCGGTATGCTCATCGTGAACTTATTTGAGCCAGGCAGCGCTATGCACCTGTCATTGCCTGATAATTTTGCAGCAGCAGATGTGAACAAGTCGGCATTGTCATTAAGAGACTTTGTTAACCATGTATTCCCTCGCAGTTTTATAGAAGCCATGTCGAATAACGAGGTGTTACAGATAGTGGTATTCTCGCTGTTTTTTGGTGTGGCTACAGCTGCTGTAGGCGAAAAAGGCGATATCATCGTTAAATTTATGGATGCGGTTGCCCATATCATTATCAAAATAACCGGGTATGTAATGAACCTTGCACCATTGGCGGTGTTTGGGGCGATAACAGTTGTAGTTGCCAAAGAGGGGATGGGTATCATTTCAACCTATGCTGCCTTTATCGGTGAATTTTATTTTGCGCTGATATTACTGTGGGCCCTGATCATTTTTGGCGGAGCGATAGTATTAAAAAGGCTATCGTTCAAGCTGGTCAATGATACTAAGGATGCTATGCTGGTAGCGTTTAGTACATCAACAAGTGAAGCAGCTTATCCAAGGGCATTGGAGGAACTGGAAAACTTCGGTTGCAGTAATAAGATCGTTAGTTTTGTGCTTCCATTAGGTTACTCATTTAATTTGGTGGGCTCAATGATGTACCTCACCTTTGCATTGTTGTTTTTGGCACAGGCTTATGGCATACATATTACATTAGGTCACCAGCTATCGATGCTTTTAATACTAATGCTGATGAGCAAAGGTGTGGCAGGTGTGCCGAGGGCTGCATTGGTGGTTATAGCCGGTGTGTTGACTATGTTTGGCATACCTGAGGCTGGAGTAGCTCTATTGCTTGGGGTAGATCCGTTAATGGATATGGGCAGATCAGCCACTAACGTGCTGGGTAATGTGATGGCAGCAGCGGTTGTAAGTAAGTGGGAAGGGGAGCTTAAAGCTGTTGAGGTGAAAGGATAAAGGATAAAGGTGAAAAGTTTTAGACATCATGTCAATCGATAGAGCGAGCAAGGGATTGAGCAGGTAGTGCTATGACGGTGCAAGCGAAAAAGATCTTATAAGAGATAAGTACAGCGTATAAGATTTCTCATCCGCCCCTCAATCATTATCCTTCGCTGGCAGATTCGAAATGACATAGTTTATTAAGGTTTTGTTCGCTATGTCGCCAGCACACCCTTTACTAAAAAGCGGACGGACAAAAGAGCGGAAAGCTGAAAGGATAAAGCTCAATGCTGTTTATAGGTAGAATAAATTATAGATAAAATAACATGAATAAAACTTTTAAGAAGGTATTTCTGATGGCGAGCGTTATTGTGCCGTTTCTGATCTATTGTGTGTATTACTACGCTCATGTTTTTAAGAATGCGCCGTATAAGTTTACCGAGTTTAAATCTTTCACCATTCAATGGGGACCAGGTGACAGCCTGGTCAATAAATACGATTCTAAAACCGGCGATTATCAGTTTATTGATTCGCATGATTCGCTGATCAAAACCAATCTGCATTTACCTAAGGAGGAACTTTTATATCTGCACCGTAAAGCAGCTGAGCTTGGTTTTTGGGACTGGCCTTCGGTTGAGATAGGAGATACCACCCAAAGGCTCAATGGCATGAGGCCACCCCGGTATGTGATGGAGTTTAACTATCAGCGCAAAAGCAAGAAGGTAACTTTTGATGAGTCGTTTGATCTGGACAGAAGATTGAGGGATGCTAATGAGCAAATGGTGAAAGAGCTAATGAAAGTGCTTGATGAAGAACAAGCGAAACAGAAAAAGTAATTATAGTTGTTATTTGCAATATTAAACCCTATATTTGCACCTCAAATTTAAAAAACATATATAATAACCATGTACGCAATAGTAAGTATAGCCGGACAGCAATTTAAAGTTGCTAAAGACCAGCAGCTCTTTGTACACCGTTTACAGGGAGATGAAGGCGCTAGTATTGAATTTGACAGTGTGTTATTAGCAGAAAACGAAGGCAAATTCAAATTGGGTAAAGATTTGAAGAATGCTAAAGTATCGGCTAAGATCGTGTCTCATTTAAAAGGTGATAAAGTGATCGTCTTCAAAAAGAAAAGAAGAAAAGGTTACAAAAAGAAAAATGGTCACCGCCAGCAGTTCACTAAAATAGAGATCACTGGTATCACATTATAATTAAGGTTTTAACGCGGATTGCCTGCAATCCAATAAAATAATATACAAAATGGCACATAAAAAAGGGGCCGGTAGTTCACGAAACGGCCGTGAGTCGCATAGCAAACGTTTAGGTATTAAAATTTTTGGCGGTCAGCCTGCAATTGCCGGTAACATCATCGTGCGTCAGCGCGGTACCCAGCACAACCCGGGCCTGAATGTAGGTATCGGTAAAGACCATACTTTATTTG
>JBQCEA010000063.1:0-4688 GCA_051960695.1 Mucilaginibacter sp.
CTTGATTTCGCGGCTGTGATGGCACAGGCAAGCAGGATATTTAAACAATACCCAAAAGAATTACCCGGTTTTGCCGACTCATGCCTGACCGCTGCAGAAAAGTCATGGGATTGGGCGCGTAAGAACCCGAATGTGTTATACCGTCAGAATGAAATGAATCAAAAATTTAGTCCGAAAATAACCACAGGAGAATATGGCGACAGGAATGTAAGCGATGAGTTTATTTGGGCTGCTTCCGAGCTTTTTGTGACTACACAAAATGAGAAGTATGTAAAAGAAGTAAATGTTATACCTGATGATAAGATGCCATTACCAAATTGGGGACAGGTGCGTTTATTGGGTTATTACTCTATTCTCCGCAACAGCGAAAAATTAAAAAGTTATAGCGGTTTGCCTCAATTAAAGCAGAGAATGTTAGAGTTTGCAGACGGGTTGGCCAATGGTGCCGACAGCACGGCTTATGAAACCGTAATGGATAAAAAGCGCTCAAATTTTATATGGGGCAGTAACTCTGTGGCTGCAAATGAAGGGATGGCCTTGATAGAGGCGTATAAGCTATCCGGAAATAAAAAATATTTGAAGTATGCCTTAGCTAATTTGGATTATCTCCTGGGCAGAAATGGAACAGGTTATTCATATGTAACCGGTTATGGTAGTAAAACACCGATGCATCCGCATCACCGTCCATCAGTAGCTGATGGTATTACCGATCCTGTTGCCGGGTTGCTTGTAGGCGGACCAAACCCCGGTATGCAGGACCATGTGAAAGTACCTTCGGTCGTGCCTGATGAAGCTTATATTGATAACGATCAGGCTTATGCCGTAAACGAGATAGCCATAAACTGGAATGCGCCGTTCGCTTACCTGGCTAATGCGATCGAGGCTTTTCAAAGTCAGCTAAGTTACTGATATTTAAATAAGTAATACCAACCAACTAAAACCAATATCATGAGAAAGATATCGCTTGCACTTATCGGCCTGGTAGTTTTAAGTGCATTTACAGCCGAAGCACAATCAGGCAAACCGGCGAAGGAAAGCAGCCTTGACAAAAAAGTAGATGCATTGATCGCCAAAATGACCCTCGAAGAGAAGGTAGGGCAGATGACAGAAGTAACCCTTGATGTGGTGTCAAAAAGTAATGCTCCTTCGCAGCAGATCGATCCGGATAAGTTAAAGGAAGCGATAATGAAATACCATGTCGGCTCAATATTGAATGTAAGCGGGTTTGCTTATACACGTGAGCATTGGCACGATATTATTAGTCAAATACAGGATGAAGCTGCTAAAGACCGTCTGAAGATCCCGGTTATTTATGGCATTGACGCTATACATGGTGTTACTTATACGCTTGGCAGCACACTCTTCCCGCAGGAAATTGCTATGGCTGCCACTTTTAATCGTGATATTGTACATAGGGCGGGGGAGATAACCGCTTATGAAACCAGGGCAAGCTATATTCCATGGAATTATTCGCCGGTTTTGGATCTTGGCAAATCGCCGCTTTGGCCACGCATCTACGAGACGTTTGGTGAAGACCCTTACCTTGTGAAAACGATGGGAAAGGCCATTATCACAGGTTACTAGGGTAATGACGTTGGCGACAAATACCATGTTGCTGCCTGTATGAAACATTACCTGGGCTATAGCTATCCGCTTAGCGGGAAAGACCGTACTCCAGCCTGGATACCAGATCGTTATATGCGCGAATATTTCCTTCCGCCATTTGCTGAGGCCGTGAAAGCCGGGGCAAAAACACTGATGATCAACTCAGGTGAAATAAATGGTGTGCCAATACATGCCAGCAAATACATGCTGACAGATGTTTTGCGCGGTGAATTACATTTTGGCGGCATTGTTGTAACCGATTGGAGGGATATACAGTATCTGCATGACCGTCATCACGTTGCTGCTACACAAAAAGATGCCGTAATGATCGCTGTAAATGCTGGCGTAGACATGAGCATGGTGCCCTATGATTTTACCTTCTTCACTTATTTGGTTGAATTGGCGAAAGAAGGCAAGGTGCCTATGTGGCGCATAAACCAGGCAGTGCACCGCATATTAAAAGTAAAGTATGAATTGGGTTTGTTTGACCGCCCGGTAGGCAACCCGGATGATTATCCGAAATTCGGTTCAGATGAATTTCGTGCAGTGAGCCTTTAAGCTGCCACAGAGGCTATCACATTATTGAAAAACAACAATAATGTACTTCCGCTGAAAAAGAACATGAAGGTGCTTGTAACCGGCCCTGCGGCTAATACTATGCGGGCGCTGGATGGTGGCTGGAGCTATAACTGGCAGGGTGACCTTTCGGATAAGCTTGCTAAAGGCAAGAATACCATTCTGCATGCCATAGAACAAAAAATAGGAAAAGACAACGTGATCTATCAGCCCGGAGCATCTTATGATAAACCGGAAAATATGGACGAGGCGGTTTCTGCAGCTAAACAGGCCGATGCTATCGTATTGTGTTTAGGTGAGCCATCTTACGCTGAAAATGTAGGGAATATCGATGATCTGAACATACCACAGGCGCAAACAGACCTGGCGTTGGACTTAGCTAAAACAGGTAAGCCTGTCATATTAGTATTAGCTGAAGGCCGCCCGCGGGTAGTAACTGAAGCTGAAAAGCATTCAGCTGCCACTATAATGATGTTTTTATCTGGCAATGAAGGCGGTGATGCATTGGCTAATATCCTTTTCGGCGATGCTAATCCATCGGGTAGGTTATCTATTACTTATCCGAGATATACAAACGCCCTTGTTAATTATTATCGTAAAAATCTCGAAAATGGTAACCCGGACGATAGCCATGGCTACAATCCCTTGTATGAGTTTGGTTATGGTTTAAGTTATACCACTTTTAATTATAGTAAACTGAAGATCAATAACTCTCAATTGAAAGACGGCGAGACATTAAATGTTACCGTTGATGTGAAAAATACCGGTAATATGGCCGGAAAGGAGTCCGTACTATTATATACAAGCCAGCTGTATGCCAGTATTTCGCCCGACTACAAACGTTTAAGGGCTTATGAAAAGATCGACCTAAAACCTGGTGAAAGCAAAACAGTCACATTTAAGTTAACACCTAAAGACCTGGCTTTTGTGAATGACGTGGGTAAAACAGTTGCTGAACCCGGAGAGTTTAGGATATTGATAGGAGACCAGAGCATAAAATTCAATTATGTTTCAAATACTGTTCCTTCAAGGACGGGAAGATTATAAAATGATCAATGCCGGCTTTAACCCGGCCTTTTTTATAACCTTGATAATAAATGTTAAATAAACATTTTATTTTATGTTTCCGGCTTTTATATTTGTTGAGGCCATATGCCTGCCAATTATATTTTAAGATCGAATGAAAAAAATGATGTGGATATGCAGTGTTTCTGCAGCGCTCCTTATAATTTCCTG
Source organism: Mucilaginibacter sp. (assembly GCA_051960695.1). Taxonomy (GTDB): domain Bacteria; phylum Bacteroidota; class Bacteroidia; order Sphingobacteriales; family Sphingobacteriaceae; genus Mucilaginibacter. The sequence continues at coordinate 3,418 of JBQCEA010000063.1, forward strand.
TTCTGGTAAAAACAATAATCCCAAGCCGCAAAATACAGGCTATACTGCGCCTAAAGTTTCCTCAAGCTTTGCCAAAGGGGCAGATATAAGCTGGGTTACGCAAATGGAAGCTTCAAACGTAAAGTTTTATGATAAGAATGGGAACCAGCAAGACCTATTCGCATTAATGAAAAGTCTCGGGTTTAATTCCATCAGGTTAAGGGCGTGGGTTAATCCATCTGACGGTTGGTGCAATACTGCAGACCTTGTTGCTAAAGCTATCAGGGCTAAAAATGCAGGCATGAAGATCATGATCGATTTTCATTACAGTGATGTATGGGCCGATCCGGGGCATCAAACTAAACCAGCTGCATGGGCAAGCCTCGATTTTAATACACTGGTCACTACCTTACACGATTATACCGTAAGTGTAATGAAAACCTTGCAAACTAACGGTATAACTCCTGATTGGGTACAGGTTGGTAATGAAGTTGACGATGGCATGCTTTGGGAGGATGGCCGCGCCTCAACCAACATGGCTAATTTTGCGGCCTTGGTGAAGGCCGGATACCAGGCAGTGAAATCAGTAAGCACAACTACCAAGGTTATTGTTCACGTGTCAAATGGTTATGATAATGCACATTTTCAATGGCTGTTTGATGGTTTAAAAAACAATGGTGCGCAATGGGATATCATTGGTATGTCGTTATATCCATCCGCAACGAATTATACCACATTAGATGCCGAATGCCTTACAAATATTAATGCGCTTGTATCACGGTATAATACACCCATAATGATCTGCGAGGTGGGTATGCAGGCCGCTCAGGCTGATGCTTCCAGGAGCTTTTTGACAGACATTATCACCAAAGTTAATTCGGTATCAGGAGGGAATGGCTTGGGCGTATTCTATTGGGAACCTGAGGCCTATAACTGGCAGGGATATGGACTTGGTGCTTTTGATAATACGGGTAAGCCGACAATTGCTTTAGATGCTTTTGCTAATTGACTTTAAAGCAACGCTGTTACAAAGAATAAAACGCATATACAGAAAGTAAATGCAGCGAAATACATAAAGCTCATTCCGATAAGTTTGATGATGGTACGGAACCGGCTGCGATGATAGAATACCCGCAACGACCGGTATAAATACCAGATGACATATAGTGTTGCAAATAAACCTATCCATTCATTTACGGTATGCAGGCTCGCAGGTAATACCAGCTGAATAAGTATGATGATACCCAGAAACAGAAATAGAAAGCAGTGCAGATGGAAGGTATAGATCAAAT